>SDWL01000002.1 GCA_004195315.1 Lutibacter sp. | reverse complement strand
AGATGTGTATAAGAGACAGTTCATGAACATTTCACATATTGAGCACATTGGAATAGCAGTTAATAATTTAGAAGAATCAATAAAATACTATGAAGATGTTTTGGGGCTAAAATGTTACGCTATTGAAGAGGTTGTTGATCAGAAAGTGAAAACAGCCTTTTTTTTGGTTGGTGACACAAAAATTGAATTGCTTGAAAGTACGTCTTCTGATGGGCCTGTTGGAAAATTTATTGAAAAGAAAGGACAAGGAATACACCATATAGCTTTTGCAGTTGATAATGCATCTGAAGCATTAAAATTAGCTGAAGAAAAGGGAGTAATACTTGTTGATAAAGTTTCACGCAAAGGTGCAGAAGGATTAAATATTGGCTTTCTTCATCCAAAATCAACTCAAGGAGTGCTTACTGAACTTTGCTCAAAAAAATAAAATGAAGCCCTTCAATAAAAAAAATCAAAAAGAAATTACATATTATTATGGCGAATCAAGATAAAATTAATGAATTAATTGAAAAAAGAGTAAAAGCAAAATTAGGTGGCGGTGAAAAACGAATTGAATCTCAACATGCAAAAGGAAAACTAACTGCACGTGAGAGAATTGACATCCTTTTAGATGAAAATAGTTTTGAAGAATTTGACATGTTTGTTACCCACAGAACAAAATCATTTGGATTAGATAAAGAAATTTATCTTTCCGATGGTGTTGTAACTGGTCATGGAACAATTGATGGTAGAATTGTATACCTTTTCGCACAAGATTTTACAGTATTTGGAGGTTCATTATCTGAAACATACGCATTAAAAATATGCAAAATAATGGATATGGCAATGAAAATAGGAGTTCCCGTTATTGGGTTAAATGATAGTGGCGGAGCTCGTATCCAAGAAGGTGTTAGATCTTTAGCGGGTTATGCCGAGATTTTTCAAAGAAACATAATGGCTTCAGGTGTAATTCCTCAAATTTCTTCAATTTTAGGTCCTTGTGCTGGTGGTGCCGTTTATTCTCCTGCTTTAACTGACTTTACAATTATGACTGACAAAACCAGTTATATGTTTGTTACTGGTCCCAAAGTTGTACAAACCGTAACAGGTGAAATTGTAACTGCTGAACAATTGGGTGGAGCCATGATTCATTCAACAAAATCAGGTGTATCACATTTCTTAGCTGAAAACGATGAAGAAAACCTGTTGTTAGTGCGTAAATTATTAAGTTACCTTCCTTCAAATAATTTGGAAGAAGCACCCATTATTACTTGCAACGACCCAATTGATAGGTTAGACGATATTCTTAATACTATTATTCCTGAAAATGCAAATCAACCTTACGATATTGTTGATGTAATATCAATCATTGCAGATAATGGTGAATTTACTGAAGTACACAGAAACTATGCCAGAAATATAGTTGTTGGTTTTGCAAGATTTAACGGTCATCCTGTAGGAATTGTTGCCAACCAACCTAAATATTACGCAGGTGTTTTAGATATTGAAGCTTCAAGAAAAGCTGCTCGTTTTGTTCGTTTTTGCGATGCCTTCAACATTCCAATTGTAACGCTAGTTGATGTACCAGGGTTCTTACCCGGTACAGGTCAAGAATATGGAGGAATTATTTTACATGGTGCTAAATTATTATTTGCTTATGGTGAAGCAACGGTACCAAAAGTAACTATTACACTTCGTAAATCATATGGTGGAGCACATGATGTAATGAGTTGTAAACAATTACGTGGTGATGTTAACTATGCATGGCCAACTGCAGAAATTGCTGTAATGGGTGCTAAAGGAGCTGTTGAAGTATTGGAAGGATCTAACATTAGCAAAATTCAAGATGCTGATGAAAAACAAGAATACATCGACAAGAAAGAAGAAGAATACACTAAGAAATTTGCAAATCCATATGAGGCTGCAAAATACGGATTTATTGATGACGTAATTGAACCAAGAAACACTCGTTTTAGAATTATTAGAGCTTTACAATTACTTCAAAATAAAAAAGAGGTTAATCCACCTAAGAAACACTCAAACATACCACTATAATGACATATATTCCACTATTTACAGATCCAATTAGCGAAGGATACGTTATTTTAATTACCGGATTACTAATTGTTTTTGGAGCGTTATTAACTCTTTCTTTATTTTTTAAATTTGGATTGCCAATTATGCTATACATATACAAGGTAATTACCAAAAGAAAAGATAAAAAGCTTTCAGAAATAAAGGTTGTAGCAGATGAAGACTTTACCGGTGAAATAGCGGCTGCTATTTCTGCCGCAATTCATATGTATCTTAATGAGCAACATGACCACGAAAGTGCAATATTGACTATTAAGCAAATAAAAAAACCATATTCACCTTGGAGTTCTAAAATATATGGAACACAAAATAGATTATAAAAAAATGAAAAATTTTAAATTTAGAATAAATAGCAATAATTATAAGGTTAATATAAAATCTCACGAAGGAAATATTATTGACTTAGAAGTAAATGGAACTTCTTACTCTGTACAAATGGATGAGGAAATCAAAAAAACAAAAACTCCTACATTAGTTCGTGCAGCATCTCAAAGACCTGCAGAACCATTAAAAGTGAATCCTAGCTCATCAACATCAAAAATTGTTGCTCCAATTCCAGGAGTTATAATGTCTATTGATGTAAAAGTTGGTGATATTTTAAAGATAGGAGACAGAATGTTAGTGTTGGAAGCTATGAAAATGGAAAACAATATAGTTTGTGAAAAAGCTGGTACAATTACAGCCATAAAAATTAGTGTTGGACAACAAGTTTTACAGAACGAAGTAATGATAGAAATAGGATAAGCGTTTTCATTTTTTATATGAATGCTTATAATTAACATTCATTTTTGAAAACACAAAAAACAAACAAAATGAAAAAAATATTATTAATATTTAGTGTTCTATCGTTACTGATTTTTATTAGACCTGCACTAGGTTTAAACTCAAGTTCCAGTACTGATACAATAACTTCAACTGTTTCAGTTGATCAAGCAGATGAAATGAATTTACTCGATGAAGGTTTTAAAGGTGTTAAACATTTTTATAATTATACGGGGTTTGCCAATGTAACTTCTGGTAATTTAATCATGATTTTAATTGGGATTATTTTTATATATCTTGGTATTAAATTTGATTACGAACCGTTACTTTTAATCCCAATTGGAGCTGGTGTTATTATAGGTAATATTCCTTTTGTACCTGGTAATCAAACAGGAATTTATGAAACAGGTTCCGTTTTAAATTACTTATATTTTGGAGTAGTAAAAGGTATTTATCCTCCATTAATCTTTTTAGGAATTGGTGCAATGACAGATTTCTCGTCATTAATTGGAAACCCAAAATTAATGTTATTAGGGGCATCAGCTCAAATTGGTGTATTTGCTACGTTCTTGGGAGCTTTATACTTAGGATTTAACCTTCCTGAAGCAGGTGCAATTGGGATTATTGGTGGTGCCGATGGTCCAACTGCGATTTTCCTTTCATCAAAATTAGCGAATGGTGTAAATATATTAGCCGATGGAACAACTGTAAAAAACTTAATTGGACCTATTGCTATTGCCGCCTACTCTTATATGGCATTAGTCCCAGTAATTCAACCACCTTTAATGAGATTGTTAATCTCTAAGGAAGATCGAAAAATCAAAATGAAGCCACCAAGAGCGGTTTCACAAAAAGAAAAAATGATTTTTCCAGTAGTGGCTTTAATTTTAACAACGTTTATTTCTCCTAGTGCATTACCATTGTTAGGAATGTTATTCTTTGGAAACTTATTAAAAGAATCAGGAAGAACGGAGAGATTAGCAGATACAGCTCGAACTAAATTAATAGATATCGTTACAATTCTTTTGGGAGTTACAGTTGGAGCATCAACTCAAGCTGATATTTTCATTACAAAAGATTCTATGATGATATTTGGTTTAGGTGCAGTTTCATTTGTAATTGCTACAATGGGAGGTTTATTGTTCGCTAAATTTATGAATTTATTCTTAAAGGGTGATAATAAAATTAATCCATTAATTGGAGCAGCAGGAGTATCTGCTGTACCAGATAGCGCAAGGGTTGTACATATGGAAGGTTTAAAATCAGACCCAAGTAATTATTTATTAATGCATGCAATGGCACCAAATGTTTCTGGAGTTATTGGATCTGCAATTGCTGCAGGTATCATTTTAAGTTTTTTAGGATAATTAATAGAATATATTATGAACGATAAAAATAATTCACTGTTTTCAGAATTTAGCCCTGTTTCAAAACAAGACTGGATGGAAAGAGTAACCATTGATTTAAAAGGTGCGGATTTTGATAAAAAATTAGTTTGGAAAAACTTAAGTGACATAGATATTCTGCCTTTCTACAACGAAGAAGATAAAACATCCTATTTACAAAATACTGGAGAAAACTCTCAATCATTAGTGAATTACCGGAGTATTGCTGTAAAATCAAATGAAAAGGGAAATAGCCTAGCTTTAAAAGCTATTGAAGAAGGAATTAACGGATTGATTTTCTGTGTTTCTGAAAAAACTACAGCTGCAAAATTGTTAAAAGGAATTAACTTAAACGAAGTTACAGTTTCATTTATTTTAGGAAACAATGCTGTTGCTTTTGCTACTGAATTTATTTCTTTAGTAAAAGAAAATGGAATTGCTACTGAAAACTTAAAAGGTTATTTTGATACTGCTTTAATTACAAATTATATTACTTCAGGAACTATTGAAGCGATGGCTTTTGACACTGTTGTTGAATTGATAAAATTAACTGCGGATTACCCTAATTTTAAAGCTGTAACAATTTCTGGAACTGAATATTTAGATTCTGGAGCAAACCAAGTTCAAGAAATTGCTTATACGTTGAATTCGCTTATATATGTAATTGATGAATTAACAAAAAAGGGAGTTGAATTTCAATCAATTTTCAACAATCTTAACTTCAATTTAGCCATTGGTTTAGAATATTTTGTTGAAATTGGTAAGTTTAGAGCATTCAATAACTTGTTAAGTGAGGTTGCAAACAAATATGGTGTTACAGATTTTTCAAATACCTTAACTGCTAAAACTTCAATTTGGAGTAAATCAGTAACTGATGCAGAAACTAATTTGCTACGTTGTACTACTGAAGCAATGTCTGCAATCTTAGGAAATGTTGATGGTGTTTTAATTGATGCTTACGATAAAGAATTTAAAGATTCTTCAGATTTTTCAAGTAGAATCGCAGGTAACATTACAACTATTTTAAGAGAGGAATCTTACTTTGGTAAAGTTTCAAACCCAGTTGATGGGTCATACTATATAGAAGATGTTTCAATAAAAATAGCTGAAAAAGCATTAGAATTATTCAAAGCAATTGAAGATAATGGTGGTTTTTTCGCTTCTTTTGAAAGCGAATCAATTCAACAACAAATTGCTGAAATTCGTTTACAAAAAATTAAATTAATTAGTCAAAGAAGACTCCCAATGGTTGGTATTAACAAATACCCAAACTTAATGGAAACTGTAATTGCTAATTTACTTTCAGATGGTGTAACTACAACAACTACTAAAGTTTTAAAACCAAGAAGAGCTTCTTTAGAAATTGAAGCTATCAGAAAAACAACTGAAGAATTTGTAATTGAAACTGGGACTAGGCCAATAGTTGAATTAACAAGTTATGGAAACTTAACAATGCGTAAAGCAAGAGCTGCTTTTGCATATGATTTTGTAGGTGTTAGTGGGTATACTGTACTTCAAGAACAAAGTCATGATAGCTTCGAAATTGCTGCTGAAACAAGCGCAAAATCAGATTCTATGGTCGTTGTTATTTGTAGTTCTGATCAAGATTATAATGAGACTGCTGTTGCATTTGTAAAAGCATTTAGAGCCTTAAATAGTAATAAAGTTTTACTATTAGCAGGAGCTCCAACAAATATGAATGAATTAACTGAGGCAGGTTTAGACGGTTGTGTGAATATGAAATCCGATGTTATTGCAACTATTTCGAGTATTCAGAATAAAATTCAGAAAACAATTAAAGCTTAAGAAGTATGAAACCAGATTTTTCAGATATAAAATTAAATTCAGCTGCTAAACAAACTGCAGCGGCTTCAGAGAATCAAGATGTTTGGAATACTCCTGAAGGAATTCCTGTAAAAAAACATTTTACAGAAGAAGATATTAAAGGTGCTGAACATTTACAATTTGCTGCTGGTGTTCCTCCGTTTTTAAGAGGACCTTACAGTGCAATGTATGCAATGCGCCCTTGGACAGTTCGTCAGTATGCAGGTTTTTCAACTGCAGAAGAGTCAAATGCATTTTACAGAAGAAACTTAGCTGCTGGTCAAAAAGGCCTTTCGGTTGCCTTCGATTTAGCTACACACCGTGGATACGATTCAGATCACCCTCGTGTAACTGGTGATGTTGGTAAAGCAGGAGTTGCTATAGATTCTATTTTAGATATGGAAATTTTGTTTGATCAAATTCCGTTAGATAAAATGTCTGTTTCTATGACAATGAATGGTGCTGTATTGCCTATTATGGCATTTTACATTTCTGCTGCAAGAAAGCAAGGTGTTTCTTTAGATAAGCTTTCTGGAACTATTCAGAATGATATTTTAAAAGAATTTATGGTGCGTAACACATACATTTACCCACCATTACCTTCAATGAAAATTATTGGTGACATTTTTGATTACACCACTAAAAATATGCCTAAGTTCAATTCTATTTCTATTAGTGGTTATCATATGCAAGAAGCTGGTGCTACTGCTGATATTGAATTAGCGTACACTTTAGCTGATGGTATGGAATACATTAGAACTGGATTGGCTTCAGGACTAAAAATTGATGAATTTGCTCCTAGATTATCTTTTTTCTGGGCTGTAGGAATGAACCACTTTATGGAAATTGCAAAAATGCGTGCTGCACGTATGCTTTGGGCAAAAATCATAAAATCTTTCAACCCAACAAATCCAAAATCAATGGCATTGCGTACGCATAGTCAAACATCAGGATGGAGTTTAAGTGAGCAAGATCCTTTCAACAACGTAGCTAGAACTTGTGTTGAAGCTATGGCTGCCGGATTGGGTGGAACACAATCTTTACATACCAATGCATTGGATGAAGCAATTGCTTTACCTACAGATTTCTCTGCACGTATTGCTCGTAATACACAAATTTTTATTCAAGATGAAACGCAAATTACAAAAGCGGTTGACCCTTGGGCTGGATCTTATTACGTTGAATATTTGACTAAAGAAATTGCTAACAAAGCTTGGAAGCTAATTGAAGAAGTTGAAGAATTGGGTGGAATGGCAAAAGCTATTGAAACAGGAGTTCCAAAAATGCGTATTGAAGAAGCTTCGGCGCGTAAACAAGCTCGTTTAGATTCGGGTCAAGATATTTTAGTTGGAGTGAATAGATTCAAAACAACAGAAAAATCAAATATCGAAATTTTAGAAGTTGATAACACAGTTGTTAGAGATTCTCAAATTGAGCGTTTAAATAAATTAAAAGCAAATAGAAATCAAGCTGTTGTTGATGCAAACATTGTAGCATTGTCTAAATGTGCTGAAACTGGAGAAGGCAATTTATTAGCTTTAGCTGTTGAAGCTGCTGAAAATTTTGCTACATTAGGTGAAATTTCTGATGCTTTAGAAGTTCATTTTGGAAGACATAAAGCAGCTACTAAATTAATAAGTGGTGTGTACGGAAAAGAAGTAAGTGATGATAGCACGTTTGTAAAAGCTCAAAAATTAACTGATAAATTTGCAGAAATTGAAGGACGTAGACCAAGAGTTATGATTGCTAAAATGGGTCAAGACGGACATGATAGAGGTGCTAAAGTAGTTGCTTCAAGTTTTGCGGATTTAGGTTTTGATGTTGATATGGGATCATTATTTCAAACTGCAGAAGAAGTAGCAAAACAAGCTGTTGAAAATGATGTTCATTTTGTAGGAGCTTCAAGTTTAGCTGCAGGTCATAAAACATTAATCCCTCAATTAATTGGAGAATTAGAAAAACTAGGAAGACCTGATATTATGGTTTTTGCAGGTGGAGTTATTCCAGCGCAAGATTATGATTATTTATTGGAAAGAAAAGTAGCTGCTATTTTTGGCCCTGGTACTGTAATTTCTGAGTCTGCTATAACAATTATGGAAAAATATTTAGAGCAAGAATAGTTCTAAACTTTTATAATTTATTAAAGCCATTTCAATTAGTTTTGAAAGGTTTATTTCGTTTATAACGTGAATTCGACGTAGATAAATTTCATACGTCTTTCGAAGGAGGTACGACTGTGGCAATCTGTTTATTTATAGTCAGATTGCCACATTTTACTTGAAAAAAGTAAAATTCGCAATGACAACATATTTTAAATGATATTATCATTTAATTAAACTTAAATCAATACAATAACACTATTTTTGCACTTCAAAATAATTTATGGACTTTTCAAAAGTAAAATTGGTTGTAACGGATATGGATGGTACTTTACTAAATTCAAAAAGTGAAGTTAGTGACCGTTTTTTTAAAGTTTACCAGCAATTAAAAAAAAATAACATTCGATTTGTTGCCTCTAGTGGCAGACAATATTATAGTATTGTTGATAGGTTTGAAGATATTAAAGATGAAATAACTATTGTAGCAGAAAATGGCGCTTTTGCAATGCACGGTGATGAAGAGTTATTTACATCCGAATTACCTACTGATTACATCTTAAAAAGCATCAACATTTTACGAGCATTAGATAATGTTTACATTGTTTTATGTGGAAAAAATGCTGCTTATATTGAAACAAAGGATGAACAGTTTATAAATATGTTTAAAAATTATTATTCAGAATATAAACTTACCGATGATTTAACTAAAATTAAAAACGACACCTTTTTTAAAATAGCCGCTTTTCATTTTGATTGTTCAGAAACTCATATTTACCCTGCAGTAAAACATCTTGAAAATAAAATGCAAGTGATTGTTTCAGGAGAACATTGGTTAGATATTTCTCACTCAAACGCTAATAAAGGCTATGCTTTAAACATACTTCAGCAAAAATTTGGTATTACTAAAGAAGAAACTATGGTTTTTGGAGATTATAACAACGATTTAAAAATGTTAGAACTAGCTGATTTTAGCTATGCTATGGAAAATGCACATCCCAATGTTAAAACTATTGCAAAATTCTCAACCAAAAGTAATGATGAGCAAGGCGTTGAAATAGTTTTAGAACAATTAATAAATTCAAAAAAATAAATTTAAAATTTCTCTTAAAGAAAGTTCTATTTTTTTTCATTCATCCGAAGACAGGAGTCTATATTAACTAAATATTAATAGCACTTGTTGAAATAAAAACTAAATGTGATAAGATTCTGAAACAAGTTCAGAATGACGAAATCAACTGAGTTTAAGAAAATAGGTTAAAATGAACTTTTAAATTCTTCTAACATAATTTCAGCAGCTTTTACAGGGGAAATTTTAGCAGTAACAATCTTTTTTTCTAAAACAGAAAGGTGTTCTTTAATAGTTGCTGAACCATAAAAAAGGTTTTTCAATTCTTCATTTATATTATTATACATCCACTGTATTTGTTGATGATTTCTATTCTTTTCAAAATAACCATTTTCATCAACTAGTTTTTTATATTTTGAAACTTCTCCCCAAACAGTATCAATTCCAATATTTTTTATTGCTGAAGCAGTGCTAACCACAGGACTCCAACCTGATTCTGACAGAGGGAAAATATGCAAGGCATTTTGATATTGTAAACGAGCCATTTCACTCATTCTAATATTATCTCCATCGGCTTTATTAATAACAACCATATCGGCCATTTCCATAATTCCTTTTTTAATTCCTTGCAATTCATCACCAGCACCTGATAGCATTAATAGTAAAAAGAAATCTGTCATACCGTGTACAGCCGTTTCAGACTGTCCTACACCCACTGTTTCAATTAAAACTACATCATATCCATTAGCTTCACAAAGTAGCATAGTTTCACCTGTTTTATTAGCAACCCCACCTAAGGTATCTCCAGAAGCAGAAGGGCGAATGTAAGCTTCTCTCATATTGGCCAATTCTTCCATTCTAGTTTTATCCCCTAAAATGCTTCCTTTAGATCGTTGACTACTTGGGTCAATGGATAAAATAGCGACCCTTTTACCTTTTGTTATCAAGTATTTTCCAAATGACTCAATAAATGTACTTTTCCCAACTCCAGGCACACCCGTAATTCCAATTCTGATTGATTTTCCAGAAAAAGGTAATATAGCCTGAATAATTTCTTTTGCTAAAATTTTATCACTTTCTAAACTGCTTTCAATAATAGTAATAGCCCTTGAAAGAAGCACTCTATTACCTTTTAAAACACCTTCAATATATGCTGTAGAGGTTAACCTGCTTTTTGGTTTGTAGTTCTTCATTAATTACAATTTAATTATTTAATAATAGCCTTTTCAAAGGTAACAATATTGTAAAAATGACGCGTTATAAAAAGGGTTTTTAACTCATATAGTTAAATAAAAAAATCAATCAAGTTATTTTTTCGGAACTTAAAAAAGTTAATTAAAAATCTTTCTTTCTTAATTTAAAATTCATTCTAAGTACTGGTAAAACTACCCATAATACTAGAATAGACATTGAAAGTAACATTCCAGTATTAGTTCCAAAAAACTTTCTAAAAACAGCTCCTGTATACCCTAATAATGCTGAAATATCTAATTTCAATAAAATTAAAATTCGAGATAAATCAATAGGGTTAAACATGGTGGTAATTAATGAAAATTTATCTAGTGGATACTCATTAAAAACAACCAAAGATATTAGAAAAATCCCATCGTAAATTACGGCTAAAAATAGCCACATTAATATTGCATAACCAAAGCCTTTAATTCTATTTTCAGTTGAAAGTGCAATATTATAGGATAATGCCACAAAAATAAAGTTTAAAAAAGAACCTACTACTAAAAGCAATCCGAAATCAAAAATTGCAGCCGATTTAAACAAACCATACGCAATAAATGGTATTCCTAAACCTAGCACTAAACTTAATGTAAGCGATATTGAAATTCCCAGATATTGTCCCATAAAAATTTTACTTCTATTTATGGGTTGTGCCAATAAAAGTTCAGTAAACTCTTTGGAATTATAATAATACATAACTCCAAAAATGGTTCCAATAAGTGGTGTTAAAACAATAATAATGTTCATTAAAGTTATTACTGCTTTGTTCACATCGTTATTCAAAAATAATAAGACAAAACCAAGTATTAAATAAAAAAAGAAATACACATAGCTCCAACGGCTACGCATTAAATCGTAAAAACTATATTTTAATATTTTAAGCATATTGTTTTGATATTAAATTGGCAATTGCGTGTTCCAGATTGTCGTTGTCAGTTTGCTTTTTCAGTTCATCAATGCTTCCTTTGAAATAAATTTTACCGTCTAATAAAAAAACAATTTCATTAGCTAATTCTTCTACAACACTCATAATATGTGTTGTTATTAAAATTGTTTTTCCTTTTGTCTTTTCTTTCTGAATCAATTCTTTTAAATGAATTAATGCAATAGGATCTAATCCTGTAGTAGGTTCGTCTAAAATTATTAATTCACTATCAAACATAAATGTAAGTACAATATTTACTTTTTGTTTTGTCCCTCCAGAAAGGTTCCCTAATTTTTTTTGAAGTGAATCATTCAACCCAAATAAGTTAATTAATTCTTGCTCATTAGATTTTTTTTGGCGAAGATTTTTTACCATTTGAATTAATTCAAAAACTGTAAGATTTGGCGGAAAATTAGCAATTTGTGGTAAATAATTTAAATCATTTCTATAACTCCACTTTCTTAAAACACTTTCATTCTTATATGTTATTTCTCCTTTATTTGGAATTACCATTCCAAGCAAACATTTAATTAACGTCGTTTTCCCCGAACCATTTGGCCCAAGTATAGCGAAAATCCCTCCTTTTTTTATGGCTAAATCTAAACCTTCTAAAACAGTTAATTTCCCAAAACGCTTATGTAAATTTTTAAATTCAATCATTTATTCTTTTCATTATAGGGTTGTTATCCATTAAATCATCAGGTGTAAAAACTGGTGATACTTTTTCTGAAAAATTGATAATATCTACAAATAAACTTCTTAATAACACCAATGCTTCAGGAGTTCTATTTACCACATACGAAAATAGCTTTACTGGCCGATAAGGAACATCTCCTATTCCATCTTTATCTAAATCGTAACCTGTGTATTCACTCCAATAATTATTTTCAAACGTATTATCATTTATTTTAGAGTTGTATGATAAATCTAATGAATTATGCATAAAATCATTAGATTCAAAAATATTAGCGTAGCAGGCTCCCGCAATTTTAATTGCCCAACCATTTCTTAAAAAAGTATTGTTTTTATAATTTATTCTTGTACATCCTTCCCCGTTTAAACCAATGGTGTTTTCTTCAAATAAATTGTTGTAAATCTCAGCGTCATAAATTTCTTTTAATAGCAATCCGTATGAAGCCGATCCCCAATTTAATTTAAAAGTATTATCATGCATTGTTATAAATTTAGAAAACATAACAGCTACACCTGCCCCATTATTTCTGAATTCATTATGATGGTATTTGTTATTGTTTGAAAACATAAAATGCAAACCATATCTAATATTTTCATAACTTTTATTTTGGTATGCCTTACTGTTTTTTACAAATTCAAAATATATTCCATCGCGTAAACCAAACAATTCATTATTATAAATTTCCATTTCATCACCATCCCAAATATGGATTCCATTTCCTGAGCTTGCTTCACTTTTTCTATTACCCGATATTACATTATTTCTAATTATACCTTTTTTGGATTTTTCAATTAAAATACCGAAAAATACATTTTCTAAAATACAATCTTCAATAGTGAAATTTTTTGCTTTTATTACTTTTATAGCACAGTATTCTACTGTGTAACTCATTCCAATGTTAATGATTTTTACGCTTTTTATTGTGAAATTATCAGTTTTAAAAATAAATACACTCCCTATATTTTCACCATCTACTATAGTTCCTTTCTCGCCAATAAGTGATATTTCTTTATTAATAATTATATCTTGCTCTTTATAAATACCTTCTTTAATAAATATCTCATCGCCAGATTCAGCTATTTTAACTGCTTCTTTAATAGTTTTAACAGTACAAGTGTTACAGACTTCTATCTGTTTGGCAGAAACAGTGAATGTACTAATAAGAAAAAAAAATAGACATTTGTAGTTCATTACTTATTTGAAAGTTTTTGTTTTAGAGTTTCCCAACTATAAATTTCTCCAGTATGTTTTTGTTGTAATTCTTTTGCTTTTTCTGAAGTTGATAAAGCAGAAAGATTAGCTCCCATTGGACTTTTAATTGATAAACTTATTAAAAAAGTAGCGGTTTTAGCATCAATCATTTCTCCAGGGTTTCCATAATTGGCTACTAAAAATAAGGCCATTTCATCTTCACTTTTATCACTTAAATCATTTACCATACATTCTATGGCATCAAACTTAAATTGTTTGCCTTTTTTAGTCACATATTGAGCTGCATGAGTTTTATCTACAATATTCATTTTACAAAAAACACATTGATCTTTCCCATATTCAATAGTTTCAGGTTCAACTTTACAAGAAATTACAACTAACAAAATAACTGTACTAATAAATGATTTTAAAAAGTTTTTTTTCATTATTTCCGATTTTTATAGTAATCAAATATACATTAAAAACGAGTATCTTCTATAGATGATACTCGTCATAAATCTATTTTATAGAGGTTTCATTTTATTTAGTTTTAGCCTCTGTTTTACCAATAAAGAAAGCAACCACAGTTAATAACATTCCAAGAAACATGAAATAAGCCCCTAATCTAGGATATGAATGTGCTTTAAAATTAAGAATGTCTTTTGTGCCAAATAGTGGCGGTTGAAAGCCCATCACTGAACCATCAGGATTTTTGAAATTCATAATAGCTTTTGGATCTAAATTATGACCATAATCATATTCCCACAAATAAAAATCATAGAGTCCGGCCATTCCCAACAAACTCATTAATACAAACCAAAATAGAAATAACTTATGTTTACCAATTAAACCAATTACAACCCCTAAAATTACCATAAAACCAATTACCAAAGGGAATATTTTAAACTCTGGAATAGTCTCTGGAATGTATTGCATACCGACGTAGTGATTCATTAAATTGATATTTTTTATATCAAATTCATGAGTATCGGTAAATTTGTTTATATGAATATCCATTCCTAAAGGAGTTGGATATTGTGGTGCTTCTAATGTTATATTCCATAATGGGAAAACAAATAATCCTAGTAATAATAGAGAACCTATTATCATTAATATTTTTGATTTTTTCATAATTATTTAAAGTTGATGCATTAAAATTTTGGTTTTATTATAAACGGGTAAAAAATAAATTTTACCCGTTTAATTAATTCTTTTAAATCAATCTAATATAAAAAAGAATTTTATTCAGCATCAACTGCATCACCATCCAAAGTAAATGTTATTGGAACATTAGATCCTTTTGGTGATACTCTAACATAGCCTTGCATTTCTTGATGTAAAGCTGAACAGAAATCTGTGCAATAGAATGGCCATACTCCAACTTGTTTAGGAAACCATTTAAACGTTTCCGTTTGCCCTGGCATAATTAACAACTCAGAAGTTTGTGCTCCAATCATAGCTATACCATGAGGCACGTCATAATCTTGCTCTAAGTTTGTTACGTGGAAAAACACTTCATCACCAACTTGGATACCTTCAATATTGTCTGGAGCAAAGTGAGAACGAATCATGGTCATATAAATATGAACTTGATTTCCATTTCGTACAACTTTAGCTTCTGCTTCAGTTTTAGTTACATATTCATGTTTATTTTCTTCTAGCCTAAATATTTTCTTAGAATTCACTTTTATTAAATCTGCAGGAATCCCAGCCGCATAGTGAGGTTCACCAATTACAGGAAAATCTAACAGTAATTCCATTTTTTCACCAGTGATATCATATAATTGTGCCGATTGAGTTACTTCAGGACCTGTTGGTAAATAACGGTCTTTTGTAATTTTGTTCATTGCTAATACATATTTACCAAATGGTTTTCTTGAATTTCCACCAGGAATCATTAAATGCCCTACAGAATAATATGTAGGTTTTCTGTCAATAACTTCCCATGTTCCTAATTTCCATTTTACAACTTCAGAAGAAATAAAGAAAGTAGTATATGCATTTCCTTGTCCATCAAACTCCGTATGCAATGGTCCTAATCCAGGTTGTTTAACTGCTCCTGCTAATGTAGCTTCGTATTGTAAAATTGGAATTCCGTATGCTTCACCATCAAATTTTTCTTCTTCTATGGCTTTAATCATTTTACTAAAAGAGTGAATTGTTAATTCTGCTGCTAATTTACCACTTCCTACAATATATTCTCCTGAAGGATCAACATCACAACCGTGAGGTGATTTAGGTGTTGGCATAAAATATATAGCTCCTGGTACTTCAGAAGGATTTACAATTAGCACTTCTTTTTTCATAGTAGAAGTTGCAGTATGTGTATGCTCATCATAAACATTATGTGCATAATTGGCAGGTGCTTTTGTACCTCCACCATTATTAACATATTCTTCAATTTTTTTCCAATTGATGGCAGCTATAAAGTCTTTATCATTTTGAGAAGCGTTTACTTCTAGCAGTGAATTTGCTTCTTCAGTGTTATATGTTGAAAAGAAAAACCAACCATGAGAATCACCTCTTCCTGGATGCGATAAATCATAGTTAAATCCTGGCATCATTAATTGGAATTTAATGTCCATTCTACCATCTTCTGGATTTACAGAAATAAAAGTTAAGGCTCCTTTAAAGTTTCCTTTGTACTCATTAATTGGCATATCTTTTTGTGGATAAGGAATACTAAAACGTGTTCCTGCTACAACATATTCGGTATTTTCAGTAACAAAAGATGAACTGTGATTTCCTGCTGAATTTGGAACTTCAATAATTTCTGTAGTTTCAAAAGTTGTTAAATCAATTTTTGCAATACGAGGTGTATTGTTACCATTAATAAATACATATCTACCATCTAATTCTCCATTAGTTTGAGAAATATCAGGGTGATGTGAATCGTCCCAAGGAATAAATCCATGAGAAGTATTTAACATTGGTTTTGTTTCTTCGTTAAAACCATACGCTTTTTCAGCATCAACTGAAAAAACAGGAATTACTTTAAATAAACGTCCTGAAGGGAGTCCATAAACGGCCAATTGACCACTAAATCCACCAGATACAAATGCATAGAATTCATCATGCTCACCAGGTGCAACATATACTTTTTCGGCAGCGCTACTTGATAAGGCTCCTTTTTTACTTGAGCCTTCATTACCACAACTACTTAGCACTAGTGACACTACTGTAATTGCTAATAAAGATTTAAAAATTGTTTTCATCTGTTTGTTGTTTGATTGTTAATTAATTTTATTTAGCTTTTTTTGTTCTAAAGTATTCTAATATTTGTCTTGCTTCTTTTTCTGTTAAACTTTGGTTTGCCATTGGAGCTAAATATTCAGCTAATAATTTTTTAGCAATTTCATTTTCAACTACCATAACCTCAGGATTTAAAATCATATTCATAATCCATTCTGGGGTACGTCTTTCTGTAATTCCTGCTAAACCTGGACCTACAAATCTTTTACTTATTTTATGACATGCTGAGCATTTTGCCTTAAATACAACTTCACCTTCAGCAACCATCGCTTCATCAATTTCACCAAGTATAACACTTGTTATTGGACCAATACCTTTATCTTGCATTGGATCTACTTCGACAACTTCTTTCGTTTCTACTTTTGGTTCAACAGCTTTATCTGATTTTTTTTCCTCACCACCGCAACTTGATATAAATACGACAACTAATGCTACTATAAATACTTTTAATTTCATTTCTTCTTTATATTTTAATATTTAATAATTATTCAACTGGTACTAACACGTTGTCAATTACGTGAATCCACCCATTACTTACTTTTACTGTTTTCAATATTTTTGTTCCATCTACATAAATTCCATCTTCTTTATTTTCAACAACTAAATATTTCCCAGAAGCCATATATAATTTACGTCCTTTTTTTGCTTCTTTCTTTAATTGTTTAATTGGATAGTTTGCAGGTGCTACATGGTTTGTTAAAATAAAAGCCAATTGAGCTTTGCTTTCTGGCAATAATAAGGTTGCAACCGTACCTTCAGGAAGTTTATCAAAAGCTGAATTCACTGGAGCAAAAACTGTTAATGGTCCAACATTTACTAGGGCGTCTTCAACACCAGCGGCTTCAATTGCAACAACCAACGTTTTAAAATCGTCTAATGATTTTGCTACTTGTAGTGCATTTGCTGCTGAAACATTATCTTCAACAGCTGATTGCCCAAGACCTTCAGATACAACTTCAGTATGAGCACCAGTAACTTCTTGTTTTTTTTCTCCTCCACTACATGATGTAATGAAAATCGCTACTACTGTTAAAAGCGAGAAAATTAAATTGTTTTTTTTCATGATTTTATTATTAATATTAATAAATAATGTGACAAATGTAACGTAACACAATAAATTGAGTTGTGACAAATATCAGATAAATGATATTAAGACAATATTATCTTTTTTACCGTGTAACAAATGTATCATTTTTTATTCAAAATCTAATTTTATTTTTGCAATAGTGTTTGCTACATATTTTAACATGTAAGTAATACATTTGCACATCGTCAAAATAATGACTTAAAATTAAATAAAAAAAATGAATAATACACTAATAGATAATAGCTTAAATAAAGGAGCTTCATATAAAGCGTATAGAAAATTAATAAAAGACCTCTTAATTCAAGAAAAATCAACAGGAAATGAACAATCTGATGATTTATTAAATTACAGTATTCTGAATGATAAAAGAATGGATAGGCTTGATAAAACATTAAAAATTTCTGAAGAAACACAAACTTCAATTAATAATCTAAAAAATAATTATACTTTTTTAGTAATTGCTGAAGGTTGGTGTGGTGATGCTGCTCAAATTGTACCTATTTTAAATAAAATTACTGAGTCTTCTACTAAAATTGACTTAAAAATTGTTTTGAGAGATGAAAATGAAGAACTCATGAATCAATATTTAACCAATGGAAGTAAATCAATTCCTAAAATTATAATTGTAGATAGCGAAAATAGTGTTATAAATTCTTGGGGGCCAAGACCGTCTATAGCTACTAAAATGGTTTTAGATTACAAAGAACAAAACGGAAGTTTAGATGCAGATTTTAAAGCGAATTTACAAATTTGGTATAACAAAGATAAAGGAGCAAATACACAAGAAGACCTTTTAAAATTACTAAAAGCATCTTAATCTTTAGTCCGATTAATTTAAATACCTTTGCTGCCTAAATTAATGTAATGATTGTAGATTTTAAGCAACTTCTAGACGAAGCTAAATTATGGGTTTTTCCATCAAGCAGAAAATTTTACCCACAAGAAATAGCGGGTATAAAAGAAAAGATTGAAGAATTTTTAACTGAATGGGATGATCAAGGGATTTTGATTAAATGTTCTTATCAACTTGAATATGACCGGTTTATTATTATAGCAGTTGATGACAGCCAAAACAGTTTAAGTTTAGAGGCACATAACTTGTTAATTACATTTATTCAAGAACTAGAAAAAACATTAGAGATTATTTTAATGGATAAAATGAATGTTTGTTACAAACAAGGTGAATTTGTGCAATACAAAGATTTAATTGAATTTAAAAAAATGATGAAAGCGAAAGGTGTGTCTCAAAAAACCATTGTTTTCAATAATATGATAACCAATAAAGTTGATTTTAAGTATAACTGGGAAATTAATATTATGGACAGTTGGTTAGGTAGATTTATGAAGTAAAAAAGAAACTTAGCTTAAATATTTTTCAATATAGTTTAAAGGATCTAATGTTTCTTCAACAGTAAAGTTTCCAATTTTAGTTCTTCTTAATTCAGATAAATGACCACCTGAGTTTAATGCTTTCCCAAAATCATATGCTAAAGATCTAATGTAGGTTCCTTTACTACACACTACTCTAAAATTAACTTTTGGTAAATCAATTTTGGTTATTTCAAATTCCGCAATATTAATTTTTCTCGAATTTATTTCAGTAGTTTCACCTGCTCTAGCTATTTCATATAAACGTTTTCCTTCTTTTTTTAAGGCTGAAAATATGGGTGGTATTTGATCTATTTCACCAATAAATTGTTTTGTGGTATTGTAAATTAATGCTGAAGTAATATGTGAAATAGGAAAAGTTGAATCAATTTCGGTTTCTAAATCGTAACTTGGTGTAGTTCCGCCTAAGGTAAATTCGCCTGTATATTCCTTAATTTGACCTTGATATTCATTAATTTGTTTGGTGAATTTACCTGTACATAATATGAGTAAACCTGTAGCTAATGGATCTAAAGTACCTGCGTGACCCACTTTAATTTTTTTTATTCCAAACTTCTGTCTAATATGCCAACGTAATTTGTTTACTACCTGAAAAGAAGTCCATTCTAAAGGTTTGTCTATAAGTATAACTTGTCCGTTTTTAAAATCTTCTTCCGTCATTATGTAGTAGATAAAGTAACTGCAATTGCAATAACGCCTAATATGAAACAATACAATGCAAAATACGAAAGTTTACTTTTTTTAACAATGGTAATCATCCATTTACAAGCAAAAAGTCCGGCAATAAATGAAGCTAAAAAACCCGTTCCCAACACTCCAATTTGAGCACCGTGAAAATTAATAGAACCTGATAATACATCTTTTCCAATTTTCCCAAATATTAATGGCACCACCATTAAAAATGAAAATCGTGCCGCTTGCACTCTATCAACACCTAATAATACCGATGTTGAAATAGTAGCTCCAGATCTTGAAATGCCTGGTAAAATAGCTAACGCTTGAGAAATTCCAATAACTATTGCGCTAAAAAAAGTCACTTTTTGGGTTGTATGTTTCGCTCTATCTGCAAATAATAAAAGTAGTGATGTAATAATAAGCATAAAACCAACTAACAATATTTCACCTCCAAAAAAACGCTCAAATTCTTCTTCAAAAATTAAACCAACAATTACTGCTGGTATCATTGAAGCTATAATTTTTAATGAAAATTGAAATTCTTCATTCCATTTAAACTGAAATAGGCCTTTTATAATTTGAAAAATGTCATCTTTAAAAATAACCATGGTACTTAAAGCTGTCGCAAAATGAACTACCACAGTGAATGTTAAGCTTTCTTGTGGAATTGAGTGATCTCCTAAAATAACTTTTGCTAATTCTAAATGACCGCTGGATGAAACAGGTAAAAATTCGGTTAAGCCTTGAATAATCCCAAGAATAATAGCTTCAAAATAACTCATTCTTATTTTTTAGATTTTGCCATAATTGCATAAATCTGAATACCTAAGCCAATAATAACCAATGTAGGTGCTAAACGAATTCTTCTGAAATTATATATTTCCTCATTAAAAACTGCTGGATCATCACTTCCGCCACCAGCCATTAATATAAACCCTAACGCAATTACTGCAATTCCAATTAACATTAAAATATAATTCTTTTTACCAAAAAGAATTATATTTTTATTTTCTACTTTTTTCTTGTTCATTGTGCTAATAATAAAGTTCGTCTGTTCTTAAATTCAAAAATCGTTGTGTTGCAAAAAACGTACTAATCCATGTAATTAGTATACCTAAACCAATAATTGTTGTAAATAATAATCCTAATATTTTATAATTAGTTAACATTTGAAGCTCAGGAATTGTTTTATCTACATATAAAATAAACGCAATTAGGCCAGCTATAGATACTAAAGCTCCTAAAAAACCCAGTTGAATACTTTTCCAAATAAAAGGAACTCTAATAAAGCTTTTAGTTGCACCTACCATTTGCATGGTTTTTATGGTAAATCTTTTTGAATATATTGAAAGTCGTATGGAGCTATTTATTAAAACAATGGCTATTAATGTAAAGAGCCCACTAAATAAAAGCATCCAAAAACCTAAACGGTTAATGTTTTTTGTTAACAATTCAATTAAAGGTTTGTCATAGGTAACTTCAGCAACAATACTTCTTATCAATAAATTTTTTTCTATTTCAGCCATTTTTTCAGGCGTCACAAATTCCGATTTTAACGAAATATCTACAGCATTTTTTAAAGGATTATCTCCTAAAAATTCCACAAAGTCTTCCCCAATTTCTTCGGTATATTTTTTTGCAGCTTCTTTTTTAGAAATATAAGTAACGGATTTTGTGTATTCAGCTCTTTTTAATTCAGCTCGCAAAATTTCAACATCAATATTTTTAGCATTGTCATTTAGAAATATGGTAATGGTAACTTTTTCTTTAAAATGCTCAGTAATACTATTAGTTTTTAGTACAATTAAACCTAAAATACCAACTAAAAACAACACCAAACCAATGCTGATAACTACTGAAAAGTACGATGATCGCAGTCTTCTTTTTTGATATTTTTCAAAAGATGTATCCAAAAGTAATTTTAATTTAAGAGTTTGCAATATACAAATAGTTGTTGAATGGTTTATTTGTTTAATTGTTTAATTTATGTGTTGTAAATTAAATAATTATTTGGGCGTTACCCTTTGGGTCGGGCTTTCACTACTCGCTTTTTTATAGTTTAAAAATAACCATAAAAAGAGCTCAAAAAATAGCCTGTACTGAGCCCAGCCGAAGTATTCAATCCCTAACGCAAAACTACCGAACCCTATAACGTGGAGTTTTACAACGAAGTAATCTCACCCTAAAAGAAATAGATTACTTCATTTCACTGCGTTACATTCGCAATGACGAAAAAAATAGAATATATTTAAAGGATGAAAAAAAGCTACGTATATTTTATAACCAATAAAAATAATACTGTTATTTATATTGGGGTTACCAGTAATTTAATTAAACGAATTCACCAACATAAAACTAAAGAACATAAAGGATTTACTTCAAAATATAATTGTGATAAATTAGTTTATTTTGAAGAATTTGAAGATATAAATCAAGCTATTTTAAGAGAGAAACAATTAAAATCTGGAAATAGAAAACGAAAAGAAGAATTGATAATTAAAGAAAACAAGAACTGGAATGATTTGTCTGCTGGTTGGTTGTTTCAATTTTAAATTTCACGTCATTACGAGGAGTTTTTCACGACAAAGTAATCTGCCACTTTTGAGTTCCAATCATGAGATTGCTTCATTCCACTTCGCTACATTCGCAATGACGTACAAAACCCGTCATTGCGAGGAGTTTTTCACGACGAAGTAATCTCACTTTACATGTAACAGATTGCTTCATTCCACTTCGCTACATTCGCAATGACGTACAAAACCGTCATTACGATGAGTTTTTTCACGACGAAGTAATCTCACTTTACAAGTAACAGATTGCTTCAACTTTTTCAAAGTTTCGCAATGTTGTTATAAAAGAATCTCTATTCCATTTCCTGGCACAACTCAATTAACACGCCGTTGGTAGATTTTGGGTGTAAAAAAACTACTAATTTATTATCTGCTCCTTTTTTTGGTGTTTCGTTCAAAACAACAAATCCTTCTTCTTTTAAACGTTTTACTTCATCTAATATATTTTCAACCGCAAAAGCAATATGATGAATTCCTTCACCTTTTTTAGCTATAAATTTTGAAATAGGACTATTATCATTAGTACCTTCTAGCAATTCAATTTTATTTTCTCCAACTTCAAAAAAAGAAGTTTTTACACCTTCGCTTTCAACTTCTTCAATTTTATAATGTGGCTTTCCAAAAAGGCTTGCAAAAAGCTCATTTGATTTTTCTAAATCTTTTACAGCAATACCAATATGTTCTATTTTTTTCATAATCGAAATTATTACAAAAACAAAATTACAGAAATTTAGAGTTTAGAGTTTAAATTTGCTTCAAAATAATTTTAAAACAAAGAAAAATAAAAATAAAAATTATGTACTTTTAAACTATTATCTTTGCACTATGGAAACAAACAGACAAAAGAAAATTGCAGGTGTTTTACAAAAAGACTTAGCTGATGTTTTACAACACGCTGCACAAGACGGAATGAAAGGGGTTATTATTTCTGTTACCAAAGTTCAAGTTACATCTGATTTATCGCAGGCAAAAGTATATTTAAGTGTTTTTCCTCAGTTAAAGAGAGAGCTAATTTTGAGAGGTGTTAAAGAAAATACTTCAACCATAAGATATGAAATGGCAAAACGCACAAGAAATCAACTTAGACGTATGCCTGAACTTTCTTTTTTTATTGATGATAGTTTAGATTATATTGAAGATATTGATAATGCTTTAAAAGGTAAAAAAGGGAACCCAATTAAAGATCCAGAACTTTTAAACAAACCTTCAAAAAGGTAATTTGAATTTCCCCTTATACATAGCTAAACGATATTTATTTTCAAAAAGCAGCAACAACACCATAAATATTATTACAGGTATTGCAACTGTTGGTGTTATTATTGGAACTTTAGCTTTGTTTATTGTACTCTCTGGGTTTTCAGGTTTACGTTCTTTTAGTGTTAGCTTTTTAAACACTGCTGATCCCGATATTAAAATTACTTCCGTAAAAGGAAAATCGTTTGATTTTAATACAGATATCCAAACCATCCTTAAAAACCAAAAAGGCATCGCTTCTTTCTCAAAAGTAATTGAAGAACGTGCTTTTTTTGAATACAATCAAAAAACTCATATAGCTTATATAAAAGGGGTTGATACTAATTACATTTATGTAAATAGTATTGACACCACTGTATATCTAGGAACTTGGTTAGATACTAAAATACCTTCAGGAGTTATAATCGGTAATGGGATTTCAAACACATTGTCTTTGGGTGTTTTTGATTTTTTAGAACCTTTAAAAATTTATGTGCCTAAACCTGGGAAGGGTTATATTACAAATCCGAAAAACGCATTTAAAAAAATAAATACACAACCTATTGGTATTTTTGCTTTAGTTGGTGAGCTCGATTCAAAATTTACATTTATTTCGTTAGAATTAGCACAAGAATTATTGAGCTATACAACAAGTCAAATTTCTGCAATTGAGATAAAAGTTTCCAAAACAAACGAAAGAAATCAAATTATTACAGATCTTAAAAATAAACTTGGTAGCCAATTTAAAATTGAAACTAGAGAACAATTAAACGCTGTTATTTATAAAATGTTAAATACTGAAAATTTAGCATCCTACTTAATTTTTACGCTAATTTTAATTATTGCTCTATTCAATGTAATTGGGGCTATTATTATGATGATTTTAGACAAAAGAGACAATCTTAAAACATTATACAGCATTGGCGCAACAATTAAAGAAATAAAGCAGGTATTTATATTACAAGGCTTTATGCTCTCTGTTTTTGGTTTATTTGTTGGACTTTCGTTAGGTGTTATTTTGGTGTTGCTGCAAAAGGAATACCAAATATTTATGATTACCCAACATTTAGCTTACCCAGTTGAATTAACATTTTTTAATATTATAACCGTAATTATTACCATACTTGTTTTAGGGTTTTTAGCTTCAAAAATAGCAAGTAGTAAAATTTCCAAGAAGTTGGTTGAATAAATTATTCAGGCAATTTAAAAACATACAATTTACTTTCACTGTCACTTACAACATATAATTTGTTATTATATATTTCAATTCCTTCAGCTTTTGTAACAGGTATTTTATAGCTTTTATTTAACTTACCTGTTTTGGCTACATTATTTATAGATTGAGATTCATCACTTACGATCCAAAAACTATTAGAAATTTTATCAAAACAAATTCCTGAAATATCTTTACCTATTTCTAACGTAAACTTGTTTGAAATTTCTCCATTTAAATTTAATTGTAATAATTGGCTAGGTGATTTTTCATTTAATAGATACAGACATTTTTCATTTTCAACAAAACAAACACCTTCTAATCCGCCTTTTTTAGTTTTCTGTTTGCCTTTAATTTTATATTTTAATATGAAATTCCCTATAGAATCTAACTTAATTATTTGACGTTTAGATTCATCAACAATCCAGAAATTAAGAGAAGTTTCATCAATAGTTATTCCTTCTAAATCGTTAAATTTAGTGTCTATTTTATGTAGAATTTTTCCATCTAAAGTAGTTTTATAAATTGATCCGTTATGATCGCTTACTATATATAGATTCTGTTTAAAAGCCGTAATGCCAGAAGGCTCTGGAATATTTAGCTTTATAATTTTAATAGGTTTTAGAGTATCTTTAAAAGATGGTTTAGATAAACAAGAAACGAACCCTATTCCAATAAAAAGCAGAAATACTATTTTTTTCATTTGTTGAAATTATGCAAATTTTTGCAAAACTTCATCAAAAACATTATAAACATCTTGAGCCGAATCTGAAGTAACCATTTTCATTCTATAAGGCTTAAAATCGGGTATCCCTTTAAAATAGTTAGTATAATGTCTACGCATTTCCATTACGCCAACAATTTCTACTTCTTTCCAATCAATTTCCATTTGTAAATGACGTTTTGCCATTTCTACTCTATCTGCAATAGAAATTTCAGGTAAATGTTCACCTGTTTCAAAAAAGTGTTTTATTTGTTTAAAAAACCAAGGATTTCCAATGCTTGCTCTTCCAATCATAGCACCATCTAATCCATATTTATCACGCATTTCCATTGCTTTTTCTGGGGAGTTTACATCTCCATTCCCAAAAACAGGAATGTGCATTCTAGAATTATTTTTCACTTCAGCAATTGGAGCCCAATCTGCTGTTCCTTTATACATTTGCGCTCGTGTACGACCATGAATAGAAATTGCTGCACAACCAACATCTTGCAATCGTTCAGCTACCTCAACAATTTTAATAGAATCTGTATCCCAACCTAAACGCGTTTTTACAGTAATTGGTAAATTAGAGTGCTTAACCATTGCATCGGTTAAACTTACCATTAAATCTATATCCTTTAAAATACCTGCTCCAGCACCTTTACTCACTACCTTCTTAACAGGGCAACCAAAATTGATATCAATAATATCCGGATTTGATTGTTCTACTATTTCAACAGTTCTTAGCATCGATTCCAAATTAGCACCAAAAATTTGAATTCCAACAGGGCGTTCTTTTTCGTAAATATCTAGTTTTTTTCTACTTTTTGCAGCATCACGTATCAAACCTTCCGAAGAAATAAATTCAGTATAAACAACATCGGCGCCTTGTTCTTTGCACAATGCTCTAAACGGCGGATCACTAACATCTTCCATAGGTGCTAACAACAATGGAAAATCACACAATTCTATATCTCCTATTTTAACCAAATCAACAAATTTTAAAAGTGCAAAATTACACAATTTAAATTATTTTTGTATTCATTCTTAAAATTGTATTTTAGAAAACATCAAACTATTAAATTATGAAATTAAGAATTGTATCATTGGCTTTGCTAGTCACTTTTTTAGGCTGCAAATCATCTCATGTTAAAACAAGTCATGATGCATTATCTGGTGCAACAAAAATTATTAACAAATTGCATTACCCACAAGAAAAACATTTGAAAAATGTGAAACAACTAACTTTTGGTGGTGATAATGCTGAAGCTTATTGGAGTTTTGACAACACAAAATTAGTATTTCAAGCTAATAATATTTGGGGATTGGAATGTGATCAAATATTTACAATGAATATTACTGACGATTTAAGTAAAGGACAAAAACCACAATTAGTAAGTACCGGAACTGGACGTACTACTTGCAGTTATTTTTTGCCCGGAAATGAAACAATTGTTTATTCTTCAACACATTTAGCAGATACTTCATGTCCGCCTGTACCAAAAAAAGAGGATTATGGCAATAAATATATTTGGCCTGTTTTTGAAGGGTATGATATTTTTGTAGCTGATACGAAAGGAAATCAATTAAAACAATTAACTTTTGAAAAAGGATATGATGCAGAACCAACGGTTTCGCCAAAAGGCGATAAAATTGTGTTTGCTTCAACCAGAACTGGAGATTTAGAATTGTTTACCATGAATATTGATGGTACAGATGTAAAACAAATAACTTTTGAATTAGGTTATGATGGAGGCGCTTTCTTTTCTCCTAATGGTACCAAATTAATTTTCCGTTCATCGCGCCCAAAAACAGATGCTGAAATTAAAGAATATAAAGGTTTGTTAGCAGTAGGATTGGTTCAGCCAACAAATATGGAATTATATGTTTGTAATGTTGATGGAAGTGAGTTAACAAAAATCACAAATTTAGGAAATGCAAATTGGGCTCCGTTTTTTCATCCTTCAGGAGAAAAAGTTATTTTTTCATCAAACCACAAATCAAAAAGTAGTTTTAATTTATTTATGATTAATATTGATGGAACTGGGTTGGAACAAATCACTTACGATACTGTTTTTGATGCATTTCCTATGTTTTCACCTGATGGTAAAAAATTAATTTTTTCTTCAAACAGAAATAACAATGGAACACATGACACTAATTTATTTGTAGCTGATTGGGTTGAATAGCAAACATTTAAAAGCTGTGTGATTTCAATCGCTAAATTCGTTATATTTGCGCAAATATTGTAGACTGAACACGAAGTATGAAAAACATTAGAAATTTTTGCATTATAGCACATATTGATCACGGAAAAAGTACACTTGCCGATAGATTATTAAGTTTTACTGGGACAACAACTGCTCGTGAAGAGCAAGCACAGTTGTTAGATACTATGGATTTAGAACGTGAACGTGGTATTACCATTAAAAGTCATGCCATTCAAATGGATTATACTTTTGAGGGTGAAGAATATGTTTTAAATTTAATAGACACACCTGGGCACGTAGATTTTTCTTACGAAGTTTCTAGATCTATTGCTGCATGCGAAGGTGCTTTGTTAATTGTTGATGCCGCTCAAAGTATACAAGCGCAAACCATTTCAAACTTATATTTAGCATTAGAGAATGATTTAGAAATTATTCCAATTTTAAATAAGGTGGATTTACCAGGCGCTAATCCTGAAGAAGTTACCGATGATATTGTTGCCTTATTGGGTTGCGATTTTGAAGATGTAATACACGCAAGTGGGAAAACAGGTTTTGGTGTAGAAAATATTTTAAGAGCCATAATTGATAAAGTTCCTGCTCCAAAAGGTGATGTTAATGCGCCACTACAAGCCTTAATTTTTGATTCTGTTTATAATTCTTATAGAGGTGTAGAGACCTATTTTAGAGTAATGAATGGCGAAATTAAAAAAGGACAACGTGTAAAGTTTATGGCAACTGAGAAAGTGTATAATGCTGATGAAGTTGGCACTTTAAAATTAACTCAAGTTCCCAAACAAAGTATAAAAGCCGGTGATGTTGGTTATTTAATTACTGGTGTTAAAACTGCAAGTGAAATAAAAGTAGGTGATACAATTACAGATGCAATAAACCCAACTCAAAATCACATTGATGGTTTTGAAGATGTAAAACCAATGGTATTTGCAGGTATTTACCCTGTTGATACAGAAGAGTATGAAGAACTTAGAAATTCTATGGAAAAATTGCAGCTAAACGATGCTTCTTTAGTATTTATACCTGAAAGCTCTGCTGCACTAGGATTTGGATTTAGATGTGGTTTCTTAGGAATGTTACATCTAGAAATTATTCAAGAGCGCTTAGAACGAGAGTTTGATATGACTGTAATTACCACAGTGCCAAACGTATCGTATCACGCATTTACAAATAAAAATCCTGATGTTCCTCTTTTAGTAAATAACCCTTCAGATTTACCAGAACCTTCAAAACTAAACCGTGTTGAAGAACCATTTATAAAAGCAAGCATCATTACAAAATCAGATTTTGTTGGTCCGGTAATGAGCTTGTGTATTGAAAAACGTGGACAAATAACCAATCAAAGTTATTTAACACCAGAGCGTGTTGAATTAACTTTTGATATGCCCTTAGCCGAAATTGTTTTTGATTTTTACGATCGTTTAAAAACAGTTTCAAAAGGATACGCTTCTTTTGATTATCACCCTTTAGAATTGAAAGCTTCAAAATTAGTGAGAGTTGATATTTTATTAAATGGCACATCGGTTGATGCGCTTTCTTCTTTAATTCATGCAGACAATGCTTATAACATTGGTAAAAAAATGTGTGAAAAATTACGTCAGTTAATCCCTCGTCAACAATTTGATATTCCAATTCAAGCAGCAATTGGTGCTAAAATTATTTCGCGTGAAACTATAAAAGCACTAAGAAAAGATGTAACTGCAAAATGTTATGGTGGAGATATTTCTCGTAAACGTAAATTATTGGAAAAACAAAAGAAAGGTAAAAAACGTATGCGCCAAGTTGGAAATGTAGAAATTCCTCAGGAAGCGTTTATGGCGGTATTAAAATTGAACGACTAAACATTTAACTATATAACTTTAAAAAGAGGCTGTTTAAAGGTAGAATTTCATGGCATATTAAGCCTGTCGAAACATTTTAACTGATTAATAATCAAGGCTGTCTCTTATACACATCT
>SDWL01000063.1 GCA_004195315.1 Lutibacter sp. | reverse complement strand
AGATGTGTATAAGAGACAGATCATAAATGAAGAAATTTAGAGCTTCAGCCAAATGATTTCCTTCTTTTAAGTTAAGCGTATCAAATACTAACCAATCTGCTATTTCTTGAATCCAATCAAACATAAACTTATCTTATTTTTTTTGCAATAAACCGAATTACAGAAGCTTTTCCTTTATGATATATTCCTTCATTTAATTCTATTTCTTCCTCTTTTAAAACTACTATTTCTAATGCAGAAAAATCATTTTTTATTTCTTCTAAAGAATAAAGCATCTCAATGTTTTTGGGGCCTAAAGATTGATTTTTGTCCTCATTAATGCTGAGTTGCTTTTTACTAAAGCCTTCTAAAATTAAAACTCCTTCTTTTTTTAAATATTTAGTTAATATTTTATGATATTGAGTTTTTAAATCTGCAGAAAAATGTGCATAAATTAAAGCAATTACATCAAATGAATTATCTTTAAACTTCATTTCAGAAAATTCACCTATTAAATAATTAATGCTAACATTATTTAATTCAGCCAATTTTAATGCTTTAACCTTACCTTCATCACTAATATCAAAACAAGTAACATCTACGCCTTTTTCAGCCGCAAAAACAGCATTTCTACCTTCTCCTTCTGCAGGTAAAAGCATTGTTCCTTTTAAGTTATATTTATCTAAAGCATTCTCAAAAAATTGATTTGGCTTAACACCATAAGCAAATTCTTTATTTTTATATCTTTCTTCCCAAAAATCTTTCATCTCTATTTAATTTGAATAATATTTTTTCTTCAACCATAATGATACCTTTACCAAAAGTATTAAAACTGGAACCTCAACTAAGGGCCCAATAACACCTGTAAATGCTTGCTGAGAATTTAACCCGAAAACGGCAATTGACACCGCAATAGCTAATTCAAAATTATTTCCCGTAGCCGTAAAAGCAACTGCTGCGTTACGTTTATAATCTATATTCATTGCTTTTCCTACAAAGAAACTTATAAAGAACATCAGTATAAAATAGATAACTAATGGTACTGCAATTTTTAATACATCGAAAGGAATTTCAACAATTAAATCTCCTTTTAAACTAAACATTAAAACAATAGTTGCTAATAAAGCAATTAAAGTAATAGGCGAAATAAAAGGAATAAATTTATGGTTATACCAAGTTTCACCCTTGTATTTCACTAAATATTTTCGACTTAAAAATCCCGCTAAAAAAGGAATACCTAAATAAATTAAAACACTTTTGGCTACTTCCCACACAGAAATATCTACATCAAATCCCTCTAATCCAAAATAGTCTGGTAATACAGTAATAAATAACCACGCATAAAAACTGTAGGTTATAATTTGAAAAACACTATTTAAAGCAATTAATGTTGCGCCATATTCTCTACTCGCACCAGCTAAATCGTTCCAAACAATTACCATTGCAATACAACGAGCCAGACCAATTAAAATTAAACCCGACATATATCCTGGTTCATCTCTTAAAAAGATTACAGCTAATGCAAACATTAAAATTGGACCAACAATCCAGTTTAAAAATAAGGACAAAGACATTAATTTTGTGTCTTTAAAAACGGTTGGAATTAAACTATAATCCACTTTAGCTAATGGAGGATACATCATTAAAATTAGACCAATAGCAAGAGGGATATTTGTAGAACCTACAGACAGAGAATTTGTTACATTTGCCATTTGAGGAAAGAAATAGCCTAGACTAACACCAATAGCCATTGCTAAAAATATCCAAAGTGTTAAAAAACGATCTAATAATTTTAGTCTTTTTTTCATGTTTAAAATATTGAAATTTTGAGATTCTTATTTATACTATTTAACAACAATTCGAACTTGGATCACAACAAGGATCTGAAGTTTTTTCTGAACTAGGTTCGCAGCAAGAATCATTAGTAGTGCAACAATCTGAATTTGTGTCAGAACAACAAGCCTCTTCCGTTAATAATTCTTTCATTTCTGAAGCACTAGGCACACGACCTTTTACAACTATTTTTTCATCAATTACAACAGCAGGTGTACTCATTATATCATACGCCATTATTTCTTGAATATCCGTTACTTTAATAATTTTAGCCTCAATCTTTAATTCTTTTACTACTTCAGCTACAATTTTTTCTGTTGTCACACAATTTGGACAACCTGTTCCTAATATTTTTATTGTTTTCATGTGTTTATATTTATTGTTTTTTTTATGGTTACATGCTGTTCGCTAATAATCATTCCTTTGTATGATAAAAAGTGTAACATGCTCTTTTCATTTTATTATTTTAATAGTTATCATCGCAAATAATCGACAAATTGAATTATTATTTTTTAATCACAAGATGTTTTTATTTAATGTTTCTCAAAAAAAGTATTGAATAACTTTTTTGCTTTCTCCCAATTTTCTTGATGAATACAATATTTAATTTTTGGAGGAGTTACTTCACCTTGAATTAATCCTGCGTTTTTCAATTCCTTTAAATGTTGAGAGATTGTTGATTGGGCTAATGGTAACATTTCTAATAAATCACCCGTATAACAACAGCTTTGATTTTCTAAATAATTTAGTATTTTAATACGTGTAGGATGTCCCAAAGCCTTTGCAAATCTTGCCAAGTCTTCGGTTCCTTCTACATAATTAATGTCTTGAATTGTTCTTTTCATTTATTTACCAATAAGTTAATCGCAAATGTACGATTGATGTTTAGATAAACTCAAGTTTTTTTCAAAAAAAATCGAAAAAATTATGCCTCTTTTGGAAATGCTTTTTTATTGAAAAGGATTAACAAACCAACACCTGTAGAAATAGCAGTATCAGCTACATTAAAAATAGCATTAAAAAAAGTAAAGGGTTTCCCACCAAAATAAGGAATCCAGCTAGGTAAATCTCCATTCCAAATTGGGAAATAGAGCATATCTACCACTTTTCCGAAAAATAAAGACCCATAAGGTTCATCTGAAAATACAGTTGCTGTATTATAACCTCCTGGAGTATCAAATATTAAACCATAAAAAACAGAATCTATTATATTTCCCATTGCTCCTGCAAAAATGAGTGAAATTGCAACAACCAAAATTTTATGTGCATTATTTTTAACTGAAATATACAACCAATAGCCAATACCTGTTATGGCAAATAGTCTGAAAATTGTTAAAAATAATTTCCCTGATTTCCCACCAAATTCAAAGCCCCAAGCCATTCCATTATTTTCTATAAAATGGATTCGAAACCAATCAAAAACAACAACATCTTCCCCGTAGAAAAAATTAGTTTTGATGTAAAATTTACTAATTTGATCTATTAATAGCACTAAAATTATAATGGAGATAGCTTTTTTCAATTTATTGGACTTTAATCTTGTTTATGTTAAAAAAATGAAGCTCCCAAAAAAAAGGAAGCTTCTATAATTTTGAAGTATTAATCAATTATTGCTGCATTCGTTTAGCTTCAATACTTAATGTTGCGTGTGGAACTAATTTTAAACGTTCCTTTTGAATTAATTTTCCAGTTACACGACAAATGCCGTATGTTTTATTTTCAATACGTATTAGAGCATTTTTTAAATCTCTAATGAATTTTTCTTGACGTATTGCTAATTGAACATTTGCTTCTTTTGACATGGTTTCAGAACCTTCTTCAAAAGCTTTAAATGTTGGTGAAGTATCATCTGTACCGTTATTACTGTCGTTTTTAAAAGCACTTTTAATTAATGCCAAGTCTTCTTCAGCATACTTAATTTTGTTGATAATTAGCTCTTTAAATTCAGCTAAGTCTTTGTCTGAGTATTTATTATTTTCATTCATGAGCTCACATTTTTTTTATTAATATTTTAGTGTTCACATCGTCAAAGACAATTTCTGTGCCTTTTTCTACTATATCTTCAAACACTAGTTCATTTGTTAACGTTTCAGATTTAATATATTGTTCATTTGCAACAACCGACTGCTCTAATATATCATTTTTTTGAATAATCAATTTTATTTTGTCAGTAACATCAAAACCAGATTCTTTGCGTAAGTTTTGAACTCTGTTCACTAACTCTCTTGCATTTCCTTCTTTACGTAATTCATCGGTAATTGTTACATCTAAAGCTACTGTTAAATTTCCTTGGTTTGCCACTAACCAACCTTCAATATCCTGCGATGTAATTTCTACTTCATTAAGTTCTAAAAATACAACATTTTCATTTACTTCTATAGAAATTCCCCCTTCTTTTTCAACAATCGCAATGTCATTTTGAGATAATTTTTTAATTGCCTCTCCAACAAGCCTCATATTTTTCCCAAACTTAGGCCCAAGTACTTTAAAATTAGGCTTTATTGTCTTTACTAAAATACCAGAAGCGTCGTCAATCAATTCAATTTTCTTTACATTTACTTCCGATTTTATTAAGTTTTCAACAGCTAAAATCTCTTCTCTTTCTTCATTATTCAAAACAGGAATCATAATTCTCTGTAATGGTTGACGAACTTTTATCATTTCTTTTTTACGTAATGATAAAACCATTGATGATATTTTTTGAGCCTGTTGCATTTTATGCTCTAACTTACTATCAATCAAACTTTCATCACATGTTGGAAATGTTGCCAAATGTATGGATTCAAAATTTTCATTTCCAGAGACATTTGTTAAATCTTTGTAAAGATTGTCCATGAAAAATGGTGCAATAGGAGATGCTAATTTTGCAACTGTTACCATACAAGTATACAATGTTTGGTATGCTGAAATTTTATCTTGTCCATATTCTCCTTTCCAAAAACGTCTTCTACTTAAACGAACAAACCAGTTACTTACATATTCTGACACAAAATCTTGAATGGCTCTTGCTGCCTTAGTTGGTTCATACTCTTCATAAAATTTCTCTACATTTTTAACCAATGTATTTAATTCTGATAAAACCCAACGATCAATCTCTGGTCTTTCCTCTATAGCAATTTCATCTTCAGCATAGGTGAAATTATCTAAATTTGCATATAATGAAAAGAATGAATAAGTGTTATATAGTGTTCCGAAGAATTTTCTACGAACCTCATCAATTCCTTCTATATCGAATTTTAAGTTATCCCACGGATTTGCATTTGAAATCATGTACCAACGTGTAGCATCTGCACCATACTTCTCCATTGTTTCAAACGGATCAAAAGCGTTTCCTAAACGTTTCGACATTTTTTTACCTTCTTTGTCTAATACCAATCCGTTAGACACTACATTTTTATAAGCAACTGAATCAAAGACCATGGTTCCAATTGCGTGTAATGTATAAAACCAACCTCTGGTTTGGTCAACTCCTTCAGCAATAAAATCAGCTGGAAAGAATTTTTTATCGTCAATTAATTCTTTATTCTCAAACGGATAATGCCATTGTGCATACGGCATTGAGCCAGAATCAAACCAAACATCAATTAAATCTGATTCACGTTTCATTGGTTGTCCTGACGCAGAAACCAAAATAACTTCATCAACTATATTTTTGTGTAAGTCGATTTTATCATAGTTCTCTTCGCTCATATTTCCAACTTCAAAATCTGCAAAAATATCAGCTTTCATGAATCCTGTTTCAACAGCTTTTGCCATTTCTGATTTTAATTCTTCAACAGAACCAATGATGATTTCTTCAGTTCCATCTTCCGATCTCCAAATTGGCAATGGAATTCCCCAATAACGTGAACGAGACAAATTCCAATCGTTGGCATTTTTTAACCAGTTCCCAAAACGCCCTTCTCCAGTTGATTTTGGTTTCCAGTTAATAGTGTTATTCAAATCAAACATTCTATCACGTTTGTCTGTAACTTTAACAAACCAAGAATCTAATGGATAGTATAAAATTGGTTTATCTGTTCTCCAACAATGTGGGTAACTATGGCGATACTTTTCTACGTGAAAAGCTTTATTTTCTTCTTTTAATTGTATTGAAATTTCTACATCGAGTGAACGCACAGGAGCTTCACCATCTGCATAATATTCATTTTTTACATATTTACCTGCATATTCTCCCATATGCTTGGTAAACTTTCCTTGTAAATTTACCAACGGAACTGGATTTCCATTATCATCTAACACCAACATTGGTGGTACTTCAGGGTTTGCTTGTTTTGCAACCATGGCATCATCTGCACCAAAAGTTGGAGCAGTATGTACAATTCCTGTACCATCTTCAGTGGTTACAAAATCACCAGCAATAACTCTAAAAGCATTTTCTGGATTTTCGTATGGAAGTGCGTAAGGTAATAATTGTTCGTAACGAGATTCTAATATATCTGCACCCTTAAATTCTTGAACAACAATAAATGGAATTTTTTTATCGTTGGCTTTATATTCTGAAAGTTCAGCTTTGTTTTCAACTACAAAAAACTTTTTAGAGAATTGTTTTCCTACTAAATTTTTAGCTAGAATCACTTTTATTGGTTCAAAAGTATATTGGTTAAAAGATTGTACAACAACATAATCTATCTTCTTTCCAACAGTTAATGCTGTATTTGAAGGAAGCGTCCAAGGTGTTGTTGTCCAAGCTAAAAAGTGAATATCACCATCTATTTCTTTAAGAAAATCTGGTAATGTATTTTTTAACGCTTTAAATTGAGCAACAGCAGTTGTATCAGTTACATCTTGATACGTTCCTGGTTGATTTAATTCGTGTGAACTTAATCCTGTTCCTGCTTTTGGTGAATATGGTTGAATAGTATATCCTTTATAAATCAAGCCTTTTTTGTACAATTGAGCCAACAACCACCAAACGGTTTCCATATATTTTGGCTTATAAGTCACATAAGGATCTTCCATATCAACCCAATGCCCCATTTTAAGCGTTAATTCTTCCCAAACATCCGTATAACGCATCACAGCAGTTCTACAGGCATCATTATATTCTTCAACAGTAATTTTTTTACCAATATCTTCTTTGGTAATTCCTAATTCTTTTTCAACACCTAATTCAATTGGTAAACCATGTGTGTCCCAACCTGCTTTACGTTTTACTTGAAAACCTTGTAAAGTTTTATAACGACAAAAAATGTCTTTAATAGCACGTGCCATTACGTGATGAATTCCTGGTAAACCATTTGCAGAAGGAGGTCCTTCAAAAAATATGAATGGTTTATTTTCATCTCTTGTAGTGATACTTTTTTCGAAAATATGCTCTGCTTCCCAAATCGCTAAAGTTTCATTCGCTACCTTAGTGAGGTTCAATCCCTTATATTCTCTAAATTTTTTACTCATTTTATGCCTTTAAATCAATTAGGACGCGAAATTACGTATTTTATTGAAAATATCATTTCATAAATTGTAAAATATTTTATACTTAAAACCTTAAAATAACCAGTTTTATGTTAAGTTTACTATTGCAATTATTTTGAGTAGAAACATGATTCAATAAATTATTTCAAATTCATACAAAAACGCGAAAAGAATTCCGTTGAATTCTAACTCTAAATTTACATTTTTTAATGATGTTCATAAAGGTGATAATAGCTATCGCAAAGGGTTTTGCTGACAATAGAAATATTTATTATCACGCCTTACGTAATTATTATGAAAACGATTTTACGTATGTTGAATTAGGTGACGGAAATGTACTGTGGAAAAATCATGATTTTAAATAAATTTTTTAAGCTCATAAAAACATTTTCTTGCTTTTAATAGAATTTCATTTAAAAAATCGTTTGCATATGATTTGGGGTAATCATGATATTACTTTGAAGTATCCTAAAAAAGCAGCAAGGCAATTGGCTACTTATTTTGATGAAATTACCTCGGGAACAAAAGAATTATTAAACGATTTAATTTATAATGAAAGTATTATTTTAGATGTTGAAGGTTATACCAAAAATATTTTATTAATTCACGAACATCAAGCTGATTTATAATTATGTTTTATGAAAATGGGAACGATTTTTAGTCAACCTATTTCAGGAAAGTACATATTGGTGTTAAAGATCTAACAAGTCATGCTAAAAATTTTAAAGAATTATTAAAAGTTGAATGTCGATTAAAAGTGGCTCACAATTTCCTAAAAAGATGGAACCTTACAGATTGTAAAAACTATTTTAAAAGGATCAAAAAATATTGATGAATATTTAAAATAAGAAAGCGCCTCAAATATATTTTTGAGACGCCATTCTTACTAATGGGGTTAAGTTCTTTAACCCTTATTCATTTTAATTTTTGTTTTCTGTACTAATCATGAAATTAGACATGAAATTTATAAAAACCTTACAACCCTCTTTCATTTTGTATTTGTTCGTACGCTTTTTGAACCTGTTTAAACTTCTCCTCAGCGCCTTTTACATGCTCTTCTCCTAAATGTTGTAATTTATCTGGGTGGTATTTTTTAGCCATTTTCCGATAAGCAGCTTTCACTTCATCATTAGTAGCTGTTTTATTAATTTCTAAAATTAAATATGAGCTTTCAGAACTATCATAAAACATTGCTTTTATAGATTCAAAATCGTATTGATTTATATATAAATAACCAGCAATTATCTTAATTGAATTTACTTCCGCTTCATTAACATTTCCATCGACTTTTGCTATTCCAAATAAAAAATGAATTAATTGTAAACGTGATGCATGCGTTAAATTCTGTCTAATTTGTTCAGAAATTTGACGTGTAGAAACTTCATTATTTTTTATAAAACTTTTAAATAATTTAAATGCATTATTGGCTCTTTCTTCACCATACATCTTTTTAAAATGGTTTCTAACGTATAATAATTCTCTTTCATCAACTTTCCCATCCGCTTTAATTACTATTGATGATAAAAGCAATAGACTAATTTCAAAATCTCCAGATTGTCTTGTTCTGCTAGTTTCTCCATAAGTTTTAGCCCTGTTAATATCTTCTTTAGAAAATCCACCAATAACACTTCCTAAAGCAAATCCTAAAATACTTCCAATAGGTCCACCTAACGTAAATCCTGTCTCTTATACACATCT
>SDWL01000438.1 GCA_004195315.1 Lutibacter sp. | reverse complement strand
AGATGTGTATAAGAGACAGGTATAGAGAAATTAAAAACTGATACAACCTTTAGAAAATACACTATAAATGCAATAGCTTTTGAAATAGGATTTAATAATGTTGAGTCTTTTTCTAAAGCATTCCACAAGAAGACAAAGATTTACCCTTCTTACTTCATTAAAAAAATTGAAAAACAAAACTAATTTAAATAGAAAAGCTCGTTTATAGCGAGCTTTTCTATTTAACAATAAATTCATTCATAAAAATTTATGTGGTTTCGTAATCAAAAACGTAAGAATTTAAGCTTTTAAGAGCTGTAATTTTATCATTTGTATTAACTAACAATGATATATTATTATTACTTCCTCCGTAAGAAATCATACGAACTGAAATATCTTGTAATACTTGAAACAACCTATGTGTTTCATGATGTCTTACTACTAAATGACCCACCAAACAAATTATACTTTGTTGATTATCAATCTCAACAGTAGAAAATTTTTCTAATTCTTCAATAATTGCAGGTAGATTACTATCATTATCAATAGTTAATGAAACTGCTACTTCAGAAGTGGTAATCATATCAATAGATGTTTCATGTTTTTCAAAAATTTCAAATACTTTTTTTAAAAAACCATGAGCTAATAGCATTCGGGCTGATTTAATTTTAATGGCAGTAATACCATCTTTTGCCGCTATTGCTTTAATTCCTTCACCTTTAAAATCTTTTGAAATTAACGTACCGTATGATTTAGGATCCAATGTGTTTTTTAAACGAACAGGAATATTAGCCTTAAGCGCTGGCATAACCGTTTGAGGATGTAAAATTTTTGCTCCAAAATAGGCAAGTTCAGCTGCTTCATCAAACGATAAGTTTGAAATGGCATATGTATTTTCTACAAATCTGGGATCGTTATTATGCATTCCGTCTATGTCTGTCCAAATTTGAACTTCTTCAGCTTTAACCGCTGCTCCAATTATAGTAGCAGTATAATCACTTCCTCCTCTTTGTAAATTTTCAATTTTTCCAAAAGCGTTTAAACAAATAAAACCTTGAGTTACATAAATTTCTGCCGGACCTCCTTCATTGATTATGCGTTGTAAATTTTGCTGAATGTAAAAATCATCAGGTTCATTCATTTTATCAATTCTCATAAAATCTAAAGCTGGTAATAGTTGTGCATTTACGTTTTCCTGATGCAAATATTTCGTAAAAAAATAAGTTGATAATAACTCTCCTTGAGAAACTATTTGGTTGTACAATAATTCAGTATGCTTTTTAAAAGTACATGCTTTTAAAAAAGCAAAAACTGTATTTACATAATCAAATACATCTTTTTTCAAACTAGGTTCCTCAATTAATTCATCTAAAACCAAGCAATACTTTTTATGAAGTAACTCTATATTTATTAATGCTTCAGTGCTCTTATTGTTTTTTATAAAATCAGAAATTTCAACCAAAGCATTTGTAGTACCAGACATTGCTGAAAGAACCACAATTTTTTTATTGCCATCAACAATAATATCTTTAACACATTTTATATTTTCAATTGAACCTACTGATGCTGTCTCTTATACACATCT
>SDWL01000062.1 GCA_004195315.1 Lutibacter sp. | reverse complement strand
ATCTGATTATCAATGTTTTTTAACAGATTTTCAAGACTATATGAAACTTGTAATTTTTCTTCTTTTCTTATAACTTTTGAAATGTGCTCTAATTGATCAGCCATTTCAAAAAGTAAATCTTTAAACATTTCAATTTTATTTTGATGCTTTTTAAAAACCACATCAAATTTCTCATAGTCAACCGGATTAGAAATTGCCAATTCTAAAAAATCTACCAATGTTGAAAAGAACAATTGTTGTCTTCTTATTCTGTTAGATAATTCAGATTCTTTTCGGCTGCTTAAAATTATACCTCTTAAAACTTCATGAAGTTCAGTAATTTCTGATTGAAGAATAAATATTTTTTTATACAATTTATCTCTATTTGTTTTAGAAATCAACAAATCACCTCGTACTCTTAAAAATTCGGCCGTTTTTTCTGTGATTTCAACAAATAAAAAATCTGTTTGCGCTTTTGGAAACAAAATTGAATTTAGCATAGAAAGTGACAAATACCATAAACCTCCTAAACCCACAAGCATTGTATGAGTAAGCGTACTAATTTCATTATAATTATTTGCAAAACTTAAAACAACCGCTAATAAACCTGCAAATGAAATTAATGATGCTCTAAACCCAAATACAGAAAGGTAAGAGACAAAAAAAACGATAACGCCCAGTAAAAAGATTAATACCCAAAAAGAATTCATTGCAAACCCAAATAGCATAGTCACTACAACAGATAACACAACAACTAATAAAATTCCATAAAAATTATGCTTTATACTACCTGAGATATCAGCTGGTGAACAAAAAAACACCCCCAAAGCAATACTAAATCCAAAACCTATATTCTGAAAATAATAGTTACAAATAAAAATAGGGAGTATCATTGCTATTGCTAAAATAATAGCTTTCATGAAATTTAAACTTTTAAAAAACCTATTTAGGGATATTAACATTTGATTTTATTAATTAGCAAATTTACGGAGTATTATTTATTCCGTAGATTTAAACAATTATATAATTGTAAATTCTTTTGAATGTTTGCACATAAACACCCATACAAGCCATTTATTTCTAAACAAACTACAAAATTAATTGTTGGTACGTTACCTCCTCCTAGATTTTCAATAGGAAATTTAAAAAAAGGTGATGTGAATTTTTGTTATGGAAGTATTGATGGCCAATTATGGCCAATTTTAGATGAAATATTTAAGCTGAATTTGCATTTTGAAACAAGTGACTTTGCTATTCAACAACGAAAAGACTTCCTAATTAAAAACAACATTGGTATTTGCGATATTGTTGATTCATGTGAGCGACAAAAAATGGATGCTTCTGATTTAGGAATGCTAAATATTGAACTTCGTGATATGATTTACTTTATTAAAAAATTGCCGTTAGTTCATACGCTTTTATTAACTGGTGGAAATAGTAAAAATGGCCCAGAATATCACTTAAGAAGACAATTAAAAGATATAAAAATAGAACTTAATACTATTTCGTTAGAAACGCCAAGAATACACGAATTTCTGATTGAAGGTACACGAAAAATAAAAGTAATTTCATTGACCGCTCCATCTGGAGCTGCTAATAGAGCCGTTGGAAGCAATCCACAATACAAATTATTAAAACAACAAAACCCTAAATTCAACACATTTGATTTTAGGGTTTTACAGTATAAAAAATATTTTTAAAAGTAGTATTTATTTATGTGATCCATCACAAAAAGGACCGTTCTTTGTTTGTTTACAAACACAAAAATATTTTGTTTCAGTTTTTTCTGCTACAAAAACTTTTGGACTCATACCTTTACCTTTATGTGAGCCATTACATAATGGCTGATTTTCAGACAAACCGCAAGTACACCAAGCATATTTTTTTCCTTCTACTAATGCTATTGCTATTGGACTGTCTCCTGCTCTTTTTGGTAATTCCATAATAATTGATTTTTTTAGTTTGATTTTAAAGTTACTAATCTATTATTGATTTCACAAATTTAGCTATTGTATCTGTTCCGTTTTTGTTTAAATAATTAATAAATGCCGAGCCAATAATTGCTCCGTCCATATATTTACAAGAGGTATTAAATGTAGATTTATCTGAGATTCCAAAACCAGCAATTAATGTACTTTTTAAATTCATTTTTTTAATTCGTTCAAAATAGGCTATTTGTTTTGAAGAAATTTCTCCTTTAGCGCCCGTTATAGAAGAGGAAGCAACTACATAGATAAAAGCATTGGTAATATTATCAATTTTCAAAATACGTTCTTCTGAAGTTTGAGGCGTAATTAAAAACACGTTAGAAATGTTATAACTTGCAAATAATTGTTGGTAATGAGACTCGTATTCTATCATTGGCAAGTCAGGAATTATAACTGTTTCAATTCCGCAGTCTTTACATCTCTGACAAAATTTTTCTTCGCCATATTTTATCATCTGATTTAAATATCCCATTAACACTAAAGGAACTTTAATTGAATCTTTTAAGCCTTCTAACTGATTAAAAATAATATCCAAATTCATTCCGTTTGCCAAAGCAACTGAACTACTATGCTGAATAGTTGGCCCATCAGCTAATGGGTCAGAGTATGGTAAACCAACTTCAATAAAATCTACACCATTACTTTCTAAACTTTTAATAATAATTTCAGTATCATTTAGCCTGGGGAAACCTGCTGTAAAAAAAACGGATAATAAATTTTTGTTTTCTTTTAGTATTTGATTAATTCTGCTCATTGTATTAAATTTTCGTCCTTATTTTAAGCATGCAATGTTGAATTAGGTTCAACATTACAATCTTAATGTTATTTCAAATTTGATATATAAGTTTCCAAATCTTTATCTCCTCTGCCCGACAAATTAATTACAATTACCTGCTCTTTTTTTAATTTCATTTTTGGTAAAACTGCCAATGCATGAGCCGATTCTAAAGCAGGAATAATTCCTTCAATTTTTGTTAATTCATAGGCCGCATCTAATGCTTCTTGGTCTGTTGCATTCATAAATTCAGCACGTTTACTTTCATTTAAAAAAGCGTGTAAAGGTCCAATTCCTGGATAATCTAATCCTGCCGATATTGAATAAGGTTCTATTACTTGTCCGTATTTATCTTGCATTAAAATAGTTTTACTACCGTGTAAAACACCAACGTCACCTAATAATGATGTAGCGGCAGATTCTCCACTATAAACTCCCAAACCAGCTGCTTCAACAGCAATTAACTTTACATTTTTTTCGTCTAAATAATGGTAAAAAGCACCTGCAGCATTGCTTCCACCACCAACACAAGCAATTATCATATCTGGATTTTCATTACCAGTTTGAATCTTCAATTGTTCTTTTATCTCTTTACTAATAATCGATTGCAATCGAGCAACCATATCTGGATATGGATGTGGGCCAACAACTGATCCTATTAAATAATAGGTATCTTCAGGATTTCCAATCCAATCTCTAATTGCCTCATTAGCAGCATCTTTTAAGGTTTTACTTCCACTTATTGCCGGTATAACTTTAGCTCCTAACATTTTCATACGAGCTACATTAGTTGCCTGACGCTTAATATCAACTTCGCCCATAAAAACAATACATTCTAAATCCATTAAAGCACAAACAGTGGCAGTTGCAACTCCGTGCTGACCTGCACCTGTCTCAGCAATAATCCGTTTTTTTCCTAAATGTTTAGCAACTAATATTTGTCCGATTGTATTATTGATTTTATGTGCGCCTGTATGACATAAATCTTCTCGTTTTAAATAAATAGTAGCGCCATATTTTTCAGACAAACGTTTGGCTAAATACAAAGGAGTTGGTCTACCAACGTAATTATCCAGTAAATCTTTAAATTCTTTTTTAAAAGATTCTGATTCTAATATTTTTAAATAATTATCTTCTAATTCTTTCACATTTGGATACAATAGTTCTGGAATAAACGCACCGCCAAATTGACCATAATATCCGTTTTTATCAACAAAATAACTCATACTAAGTTGTTTTTAAATTCTTTAATATCATTTATGTTTTTTAACCCAGGCTCAATTTCAAAACCGCTATTTATGTCTATACCTATACAGCGTTTAGCTTCCTTATTGCTCAGGAATGACAACAATTTATCTTTATCCTCTAATCCAATTCCTCCACTTAAAAAATAAGGCGTTTCTCCTTTATAATTTTTAAGCAGTTCCCAATTAAATTTGATGCCATTTCCTCCATAGTCCTTTCCTTTAGTGTCGAATAAAAAGTAATCACAATAATTTTTAAATTGTTTTGTGTTGTTAAAATCATAGTTTTCGTCTACTGAAAATGCTTTAATTATTCCGAATGAAACAACCTTTCTACTTCGCTCTAGGTGACGTAAATTTTCACAATATTCTGAACTTTCATCTCCGTGTAATTGCACAAAATCTAATTTGTTCGTTTCAACTATTGTTAAAACATCTTCTATAGATTCATTTACAAAAACACCTACTTTTTTGGTTTCATCAGGAAATTGAATTTGCGGAAAATCGGTAACAAAACGTTTTGATTTATCATAGAAAATAAAGCCTACAAAATCTGGTTTCAAAGCTATTAAGCTTTTAACATTTTCTTTATCGCGCATTCCACAAACTTTAATTTTCATCTTTTACCTAATTTGAGAAATAAATTCTTGACAAGCATACCCTGGATTTTCAGTTTTCATAAAACTTTCACCAATTAAAAATCCTTGAAAACCATATTCTTTTAAACCTGTTATAACTCTTGGGTCAGTCAATCCGCTTTCTGAAACTTTAATACAACTATCTGGAATTTGACTTGCCAATTCAATAGAATGTTCTAAATCAACTTCAAAAGTTTTTAAATTTCTATTGTTAATTCCTATAATTTTATTGTCTAATTCAATTTTATCTAATTCCTCTTGATTATGTACTTCATACAAAACATCTAAGCCTAAATCTTCAGCCAATTTTCCGTAATTTTTTAATTCCTGTTTGGTTAAGCAAGCTGCAATTAACAAAATTGCATCAGCTCCAATTGCTTTCGCCTCAACAATTTGAAATCCGTCAACTATAAAATCTTTTCTTAAAATTGGAGTGATTTCATTCACCGTTCTTGCCTGTATGATATCTAAAATATTTCCTCCAAAAAACTGAGTATCTGTAAGAATAGATTGTGCAGCAACTTTGGCTTCTAAATATCCTTGAGTGACTTCAATTATAGAAACTTTATCGTTAATAATCCCTTTTGAAGGAGATTGCCTTTTATACTCAGCAATAATTCCTGTTGAATTTTCAGCTGTTAAAGATTGTTTTAATGAAATTGGAGTACGACTAAAATTAGGGCTTTTCACTAATTTTTCAATCGAAACTTCTTTCATTAATTGTGCAATTTCTTGCTTTTTATGTGCTATTATTTTGTCTAAAATGTTCATTTTCTATTTATTCAGTGATTCATAAATTTTATTAATTTTCGTCACCCTGAACTTGTTTCAGGGTCTCATCAAATTGTAATGTTTTTAAAGTAGGGTTCATTTCCTTAATTAAATTTATTTTCCAATCGTGATGCCAATTTTTTAATTGTTTCTCTCTTAAAATTGCTTGATTAATATCCATAAATTCTTCGAAATATATTAAATATTTCACATTATATTTTGAAGTAAACTTTGACCCTAATCCCTTTTTATGCTGATCCATCCTTTCTTTTAAGTTTGCTGTAATACCAATATAAAAAGTTGACCTATATCCATTTGCTACTATGTAAATATAACTTAATTTCATTTTATTACTAGTTGTGATGCTGAAACAAGTTCAGCATGACGATTAATAATTTATTAACTTTGTTAAACATTCCTTTGCTTTTAAACTAACTAAAGATTCTTTTGCTTCTTCAAAAGCAGTTTCAAAGGATTTAGTTTTATTTATTATTTTTAATGCAAATGCCGCATTTGCCAACACTGTGTTATTTTGAGCTTCTGTACCTTTTCCATCTAATATTGAAACAAATATTTTGGCTGATGCTTCTACCGAATCACCTCCAAAAATTTCAGACTGTTTTAAACTTTTTAAACCTAACTCTTCTGGAGTAATTAACTGTTCATTTTGCTTTGTGAATATTTTAAATCCACTTGTTAAAGAAATTTCATCATAACCATCTAAACTATAAATAATTCCATAATTTTTTGAAGTTTCTTGCAATAAATAATTATAAATTCTGGCAATTTCTAAGTTGAAAACACCCACTAATTGATTTTGTGGATTACTAGGATTTACCAACGGTCCCAACATATTAAAAAAGGTTTTTAAACCTAATTCCTTACGAACTGGACCAACAGCTTTCATAGCTGGATGAAATAATGGTGCGTGTAAAAAGCAAATATTAGCTTTATCTATTTGACGCTTTAATGTTGCTTCATCACTAGTGAATTTATATCCTAAGTACTCTAACATATTAGATGATCCACTTACTGATGAAACTCCATAATTTCCGTGTTTTGCTACTTTATTTCCTGTTCCTGCAACTACAAATGAAGTTAAGGTTGAAATGTTAAATGTATTTTTATCATCTCCTCCTGTACCACATAAATCAATAGTATTGTATTCTGATAAATCTACTTTTACAGCCAATTCTAACAACGCCTCTCTAAAACCTGCCAATTCATTTATTGAAATTGGGCGCATCATAAAAACTGTTAAAAATGAAGCCATTTGAGATGCGTTGTAGGTTTCATTCGCTATTTGAATGAGTACTTCTTTAGCTTCTTGTTTGGATAAACGCTGTTGTTCAAATAGTTTATTTAATATTGTCTTCATTATAATTTTTTAGATTTTGGTGATTGAGCTGAGTTGAAATCTTAGTTATTTTAACTTCACTTCGGCTCCGACCAGTGACCAATTCTACCCCTTTTTTTGATTTGCTTCTATAAAATTACGAACAATTTGCTCTCCCAAAGGTGTTAAAATAGATTCAGGATGATATTGCACTGCACTGATATTATATATTTTATGTTGTAACGACATAATATCTCCAAATTCATCAACTGCTGTTATTTCTAATTCCGAAGGGAAATCTTTTAACGATGCAATCCAAGAATGATATCGCGCTGCTTCAAATTCAGTTGGAAGACCTTTATAAATTGTAGTATCAAAATTTGTTACTTTCATGGTGGTTGCAACTCCGTGAAAAACTGAATCTAAATTTTCTAACGAGCCTCCAAATACTTCAGTTATTGCTTGTAAACCTAAACAAACTCCAAAAATTGGTTTTGTTGGTGCATATGTTTTAATCACTTCTTTTAAAATTCCAGCTTCATCAGGAATACCTGGGCCTGGAGACAAAATTATTAAATCATATTCTTCAATGGCTTCTATAGAGATTTCATCATTTCTAAAAACCGTAGGGTATTCCCCCGTAATATCTTCAACCATATGAACTAGGTTGTAAGTAAATGAATCGTAATTATCTAATATTAATATTTTCATGTTTTAAACGTTTATTTGTTTAATCGTTTATCTGTTTATTTTTCATTAACTCTTCTTGCGTTAGGGATTGTAGCTTTGTTTGAGCTCTTTTTGTTTCTTCAACAAAAAAGCGAGTGCGAAAAGCCCGACCTTACTGTTTTCTCGACTCCGATCGAGAAAACAGTAAGGAAACGCCCTAAATATTCTCAGCTAAAATTAACGCTTTTTTCAAAGCTGCTAACTTGTTATTTACTTCTTGTAGCTCTCCTTCTTCAGTTGAATTTATAACAATTCCCGCTCCTGCTTGAGAGAACAAGGTATTATTTTTACTTACAAATGAGCGAATGGCAATTGCTAAATTTACTGAATTATCTAAGCCAATAAACCCAACAGCACCACCATAAAAACCACGTGTTTGATTTTCGTATGTATCAATTAATTCCATTGCTTTGTATTTTGGTGCACCACTTAAAGTTCCTGCCGGAAATGTATCGCCAACAATTTCTATTGCTCTCCCCTTTGGTTTCCCTTGTACTGTTGAAACCAAATGAATAACGTGACTAAAATATTGCACTTCTTTAAAAACTTCAACTTGTACATTACTTGCGTGTTTGCTTAAATCGTTTCGTGCTAAATCAACTAACATAACGTGCTCTGCACTTTCTTTTTTATCGTTTGAAAGTTTTTCACCTAATAGTATATCTTGAGCCATATCACCGGTGCGCTTAAACGTACCTGCAATTGGATTGATAATCGCTTTTTCTTCATCAATTTTAATTTGAGCTTCTGGTGAAGAACCCATTAATTTGAAGTTTCCATAGTCGAAATAAAATAAATATGGCGATGGATTTATTGATCGTAATGCTCTGTAAACATTGAACTCATCACCAGAAAATTTTTGTTGAAACTGGCGCGATAATACTAATTGAAAAACATCACCTCGCTTACAATGTTCTTTTGCTTTTGCTACATTATTTTTAAATTCTTGATCTGTACAATTTGAAGATTCTTCACCTGTGGTTTCAAATTTATATAAACCGTAGGTACGAGCATTTATTAAGGTTTGAATTTCTTCTATTCTTGACTCCTCGCCTTCTTCAATGTTTTCAATTAGTGTTAATTCGTCATTAAAATGATTGATTGCTATTATAAATTTGAAAAAACTAAATTGAAAATCAGGAATTTCAGAAGGTGCTTTTTTAGCTTTTAACTTAATGGTTTCAAAATATTGGATAGAATTATAAGAAATGTATCCGTAAAAACCATTGTATGATTTTAAGGTTTGTTCACAATCTATTTCAATAGTTTTTGAATACCCTTCAAAAATATTGTAAAAATTATTTTCAATACTTTTTGCATCAAGCTCTTTATTTTTATAGTGATATGAAAAGGTATTATTATTTGCTTTTAAGGTTACAATAGGTTCAACACAAATAAACGTAAAACTTTCTTCTTTACTGTGGTAATCTGAACTTTCTAACAACAAACTATTGGCGTATTTATCTCTAATTTTTGAATACATACCTACCGGAGTAATTGTATCAGCCAATTGAGTTTTAGAAATTGTTTTAAACTTTAGTTTCTTCATTTTCTTGAAATAAAAAAGGACTTATCGCGAGATAAGTCCTTTTGCTGTCTCTTATACACATCT
>SDWL01000061.1 GCA_004195315.1 Lutibacter sp. | reverse complement strand
CGTTATTAGGGTTAAATGTTAGATTTATATTGTTGTAGTCTAAATAGTTGCTCCTATTCGTTTTTATATAATATTTTGATAAAATACTGTCGGTTTTATAATCAATTCCATCAAATTTCAAGAAGGATAATGTTTTTGAAATTGTATCAGAATAGCTAAAATAATTATACATTCCTTCCTTAGAATGAAAAGAATTTGCGTGTTTGTCTTGTAGTTTAATAATTGATGGAATTATTGCTTTTAAAGGTAATTGCTTGTCGATATTAAAAATCCAATGCGTTGTGCTAATGGTGTTTTTTTTATTTATAATTGCAATTGTGTCACTATTTTTAACTTTAAAAAACATCCAAACTTGTGAATGGTTGTGTATTTCTTGAATTCCTTTTTCAGCCAACATTGGTATTTTTACTTCTTTTTTAGAGCAACTTAAAAGAGTTAAAAGGAATAGTAGTGTAAATAGTTTTTTCATTAATTTTTATTTAATAATTCAACAATTTTAATAGTTTCAATGGCTTCTTTTACATCATGAACTCGTACTATGTTTGCGCCGTTTAGTAAGGCAATTGTATTAGCCGCTGTTGTTGCATTTAAAGCTTCGTTTTGTGAGATGTCTAAAGGTTTAAATAACATTGATTTTCTAGATAATCCTACAAGTGTAGGAACCTCAAGATTTTTAAACAAATCTAAATGTTTTAATAATTGGTAATTTTGTTCAACTGTTTTTCCGAATCCAAAACCAACATCGGTAATAATATCATTTAAACCTAGAGAGTGTAATTCATTAATTTTTTTTGAAAAATAGTAAAGTACATCTTTTACAACATCTTCATATGTTGGTTTAGCTTGCATATTTTGTGGCGCACCTTGCATATGCATCATAATATATGGTACTTGCAGTTTCGCAATTGTAGAAAACATTTCAGAATCCAAGCTTCCTGCTGAAATATCATTTACCATACAAGCTCCATTTTGTATGCAATGTTTGGCAATTTTACTTCTAAAAGTATCAACAGAAATTAATAAGTTTGGAAATTCAGTTATCAATAGTTTTATAATAGGTGAAATGCGTTTTAGTTCTTCTTCTTCAGAAATATGTTTTGCTCCTGGGCGTGAAGAATATGCGCCAACATCAATAAAAGTAGCACCTTCACTTAGCATTTTTTCAACGTGATTTACTATTGTACTTGGATTGTTATATTTACCACCATCATAAAAAGAATCAGGAGTAATATTTAAAATTCCCATTACTTTTGGAGATGATAAATCTATCAATGTTCCATTGCAATTAATACTTTTCATATGTTTACATATTATTTTTTTATGGTAATTTAAACTTGTTTTGCTCGTTTAATTACCTCACTACTTTATTAATTACTTTGGTCATTATTGGAGCTTTATACTTTAGCATTAGTGTACATAATTCATCAACTGAATCACTAACTATCAGCATTTCTTTGTTGGATTTTTTTAAATAACCTTCAGTTACCATAACATCAAGTTGTTTTATTAAATGGTTGAAAAATCCGTTAGTGTTTAAAATTCCAACAGGCTTACTTTCAATGCCAAGTTGACCTAAAGTTAATGCTTCAAAAATTTCATCTAAAGTTCCAAAACCTCCAGGTAAAGCAATATATCCATCAACTAATTTACTTATTTTTACTTTGCGTTTACTCATTGTTTTAGTAACAATCATTTCGGTAATTTCAGTATGAGCAACTTCTTCATGACGCAATAAACCAGGAATAACACCAATTACTTCTCCATTTTTTTTAAGCATAGTATCTGCTAAAACTCCCATCATTCCAATTTTCCCACCACCATAAACCATTCCTATGTTATTTTCAATAAAATGGTTACCTAATTTTATAGCGTCATTTTTATAAATGTCATTAAATCCCAGGCTTGAGCCACAAAAAACAGCAATTTTCTTCATTTTATAAATATGATTTTTTAATTCATTAAATTTGTTGGAAATTTACGGAAATAATTAAAGTTACATGCAACAAACTTCAAAACAATATAACGACATTATTGACAAATGTCGTTCATTATATATAAACAAGTTAAAAGATTACGGAAGTGCTTGGAGAATATTAAGATTACCGTCATTAACAGATCAAATTTTTATCAAAGCACAACGTATTCGTCAATTGCAACAAAATGTAACTAGAAAAGTTGATGAAGGTGAAGTTTCTGAATTTATTGGAATTATCAATTATTCCGTAATGGCATTAATTCAATTAGAAAAAGGGGTTTCAGAACAGCCAGATATACTTACTAATGAAGCTGTAGAATTATATGATAAACATGTTGCAGTGACCAAACAGTTAATGGAAGATAAAAATCATGATTATGGTGAAGCTTGGCGTGATATACGTGTGAGTTCTTTAACTGATTTAATTTTGCAAAAATTACTACGTGTAAAGCAAATTGAAGATAATAAAGGGAAAACAATTGTCTCTGAAGGTATTGATGCTAATTATCAAGACATGATAAATTATGCTGTTTTTGCTTTAATTCATATTAACGAAACTAAATAAGATGAAAATTTTAATCCAAATTTCAAGATTTTTTGTAGCAATTACATTTATTTTTTCTGGTTTTGTAAAATTGGTTGACCCTTTAGGTTCTGCTTATAAATTTGAAGAATACTTTGGTTATGATGTGTTAAACTTAGAATTTTTAATTCCTTATGCATTACCGTTTTCAATATTCTTAATACTCGTAGAAATAATTTTAGGAGTTACATTACTTATGGGGTATTTACCCAAAATAACATCTTGGAGTTTGTTAGCGATTATTGTAGTGTTTCTTTTTTTAACTTGGTATTCAGCGTATTATAATAAAGTTACAGATTGTGGCTGTTTTGGTGATGCGATTAAACTTTCAAGTTGGGGTACGTTTTATAAAAATATAGTAATGGTATTTTTTATTCTTTTATTAGTTTTAAAACATAAATTGATAATGCCATTATTTAATTTAAACATTGCTAAATGGACAACCTTTTTATCCTTTTTAGTATTTCTTTATGTTACTTATTATGTATTAATACATTTACCTATTATAGATTTTAGACCTTATGCAATTGGTAAAAATATACCTGAAGGAATGGAATATGTAGGAGATGAAGACCCAGCGATACATGATTTCTTTTTAGAATCTATTGAAGGTGATGATTTAACAAACCTAGTTTTGACTTCAGATAATGTACTATTAGTTGTGGCTTATAATTTAAGTATAAGTGATATTGAAGGATTTTCAAATATTAAAACTGTTACAGATAAAGCATTACAAAAAGGTTATATTGTTTATATGCTAACATCTTCAATGAATGAAGAATTTGAAACCATAAAAAAAGAATTCAATTTTAATTTCGATTTGTTGTTTTGTGATGGAATTACGTTAAAAACAATCATTAGGGCAAATCCAGGAATATTGACACTTCAAAACGGAACTGTAACAGGTAAGTGGAGTTGGGTTGATGCCAGTAAGGTTTTTAATAATTAATTTAGGTAAAGTAAGTTAACACTTTTTTAAACTATTTAAAACCAAATAAGAAATATGAAAAGCTAAAAACTTAAAATTTATAACTTAAAAATGAAGCATGCGTTATTAGTATTTGTGGGTGGAGGTTTTGGGAGTGTTGCTAGGTATTTTCTTGGAAAATGGTTAAATAACCTTGAAAACACAATTCCTTACGGAACCCTGTTGTCTAATGTGCTTGGAAGCTTGCTGATTGGTGTGATTTTAGGTTATTTAGGTAAAACTGGAAATATATCTCAAAGTCAATCATTATTATTAGCTACTGGATTTTGTGGTGGCTTTACTACTTTTTCAACATTTGCCTATGAAAATCATTTACTTATTAAGAACGGCGACTACTTTAGTTTCTTGCCTTATACTTTATTGTCTTTAATTTTAGGTTTCTCAGCCGTTTTTATTGGTTTGTATTTTTCAAAATTTCTTTAATCTATAATTTTTTCAACTTAATAAGTTCGAAATCACTTCCTTTTTTTTGCTATTTATAAATGTACCCCTAAAATTTAGGGGTATAAAAACATATATTCTTATTTTTAAAATATCAACCTATAAAAAATAGGGGTATAATTCTTGTTATTCTACAATGTCAATTATATAACCCATAAAAAAATAGGGCAGAATTAATTAAAATCATAAAAATCATTACCACACCCCTAAAAAATTAGAGGGTAATCAAAAATACTCTTACTTTTGACCCGAAATCAATTTAAAAAATCATTTTATTATGAAGAAAATCGAAGCGATTATTAGGAAATCAAAATTTGATGAGGTTAAAGAAGCTTTACATCAAATTGAAGTTAATTTTTTTAGTTACTGGGATGTAACTGGAGTTGGCAATGAAAAAGAAGGGCATGTGTATAGGGGTGTTAGCTATTGTACTTCAGATATTCAGCGTAGATTTTTATCAATTATAGTATCTGATCCATTTTTGGATATAACTGTTGATGCAATAATAAAAACAGCTTTCACAGGAATTGTAGGAGATGGAATAATATTTGTTTCAGATGTTATTGAGTCTTATCGAATTAGAACGGGTGAAAAAGGTAGTGATGCTCTTAAATAAAAACTAATAAAAAAAATAAATTAATTAAAAATATATATTATGGATGCTAACGGTGTATTGGACTTAATGTGGATTGTAATCTGCGGAATTTTAGTATTTTTTATGCAAGCTGGATTTACGCTTGTTGAAACGGGATTTACCAGATCAAAAAATGCAGGAAATATAATAATGAAAAATATCATGGACCTTTGTATAGGTAGTATAGGTTTTTGGGCCATCGGTTATACAATTATGTATGGAGAATCAATAGGAGCTTTTATTGGTAAGACTACTCTATTCTTTGATAATAAAGAAGATATGCACAATTTATTTTTTCAAACAGTATTTGCTGCAACTGCTGCTACAATCGTATCAGGAGCTGTTGCGGGAAGAACAAAATTTTCTACATATATTATATTTTCTTTTGTGATAACCGTTATAATTTATCCAATATCTGGTCACTGGGTTTGGCAAGGTGGTGGTTGGTTAACTAACCTTGGATTTATAGATTTTGCAGGTTCAACAGTAGTTCATTCTGTTGGAGGGTGGGCAGCTTTGGTTGGTGCAATTTTAATAGGCCCTAGAATAGGAAAATATACCAATGGAAAATCAAACGCTATTCCAGGGCATAATTTACTTATTGGTTCACTTGGAGTTTTTATATTGTGGTTAGGCTGGTTTGGATTTAATGCGGGTTCTCAGCTAGCAATATCTGGTGATAATGCAAATGCGGTTGCAGGTATTATTATTACTACAAATCTAGCCGCTGCTGCTGCCGCAATTACAGCAATGATAGTTACATGGATTAGTTATGGAAAACCAGATATTTCAATGACGCTGAACGGTGCTTTAGCAGGTTTAGTTGCAATTACTGCAGGTTGTGCAGCAGTTAGCCCATTAGGTGCATTTATAATTGGAATAATTGCTGGCGTGGTAGTAGTCTTTTCAATTGATTTTATTGATAAAAAGTTAAAAATTGATGATCCTGTTGGAGCTATTTCAGTACATGGAGTAACAGGGGCATTAGGAACATTGTTGGTTGGTGTTTTTGCTACAGATGGCGGATTATTATATGGTGGAGGATTTCACCAATTAGGAGTGCAAGCTATTGGTGTATTTTCAATTGCAGCTTGGGCAATAGGAACTTCATTTATAGTACTATTTATTTTGAAAAAAACAATTGGATTGCGAGTTTCTAAAGTTGAAGAAGAAGATGGGTTAGACATGCACGAACATGATATGAGTGTATATAATTAATTGTAATTAACTAAAAACTAAAAAAATGAAAATAATTAAAAAATCAGTATTATTATTGATAATAATTATATCAATTAGCACAATAAACGCACAAGAAGAAGAAAAATCGAAAGCTTCATTTGATGTTGGAGTAGATTTTGCAAGTAGATACGTATGGAGAGGTTTAGAATTCTCTGATTCACCGGCAATACAACCTTACGCAGAATATACTTCTGGAAACTTTACCCTTGGAGCTTGGGCCTCTTATGAAACTGGAGGGCAGGTTGTTGGGCAAGAATTTGATATTTATGCTGGTTATTCTTTTGGTGCAGTGTCTCTTGGATTTACAGATTATTCGTTTCCTGTTGATGGGATCTCAGATGGATATTTTCAAATGAAAAATCATATAGGTGAAGCAACTTTAAGTTTTGATGGAATTGAAAATTTTCCATTATCAATACTATTAGGTATTAATGTTTACAATGATGATGCAAACTCAGTGTATACCGAAATAGGATATCCATTTACAATTGGTGCAACAGAATTAAGCGCATTTGTTGGTGCTGGTAATGAAATTTATTCTGTAGATGGTGAATTTGCAGTCACAAATTTTGGAATTTCCGCTGCAAAAGATATAAAAATAACAGATTCATTTAGTCTAGGTGTGTCTACATCGGCAATATTCAATCCAGATACAGAAGATGCGTATTTGGTATTTTTAATTTCACTTTAATAAAACTTAAAATAGTATTAATTAAGTTAAGTTTTAGCCTATTAAGAAATTTTCTGAATGGGCTTTTTTTAATGATGTTTTCCATAAGCTTTTACACCTGATAAAATTTCAAGAGGAATTGTATTTTCAGAAGGTGGAATAGGACAAGAATATTTACCATTATAGGCACAATATGGGTTGTATGCTTTGTTAAAATCTATAACTATTGTTTTGCTCTCTTCTGAAGGAATTTCTAAATCAATATATCTTCCACCGCCATAACTACTGTTCCCATTTGTAAGATCATTAAATGGTAAAAACAGATAATCCTCAAATTCAATATTAGTCATTAAGCTCTGACTTTGATAAATACTTAATTCAATTTGTTTACCATTCAAAATAAAACGAGCAATTCCATATTTTCTATATAAAGGAAGTCTTTCAGTAGTTGTTGGCATTTCAAAAATGGGTGTATTTGGTGTTAATTCAAAATTAGCCTCAACTCTAAATGCTTCATCAATTTCAAAAAAATCTAACCCTTTAAAAGTTTTTAAATCTTCCTCAGTAAGCGGAGATTCTTTAACATCTGCATATTGTATATTTAACTCGTATTGCACTAATTTAATTTCATCTTCATAAGAAGTTTTTTTAGTTGTACAATTAGTAAAAGATGTAATTATTAGTAAAGTAAAAAAGATGCTTTTCATGATAGTTTGATTAGGTGTTCAAAAGTACTAAATATAATCATTAAGATAAAAAACAATGGAAATTGAATAAATTTTGTAGTTTTGGCAAATATAATATGTAAATTCATGAATAATTATACACAGAATATTTCAATATATAAGCGGTTTTTAAAAAACTGCCGAGATGTGTATATGTTATAATTATTCAAGTAATAAATAATATCAATTCATTTTAACTCGGCTTTTAGCTGAGTTTTTTAGTTTATAGTATGGTAAAAAGAGTGGTAAATAGTTACCAAGATTCATTTAGAGGTTTGTCAAAAGAAGTTTGGTGGTTGGCATTAATAACATTTATAAATAGGGCAGGAACCATGGTGTTGCCTTTTCTAACATTGTATTTGACGGAAGATTTAAATTTATCTTTAGCTCAAGTAGGTTGGGTTATGACAAGTTTTGGAGTTGGTTCATTGTTAGGTTCTTGGTTAGGAGGAAAGCTTACAGATAAAATTGGTTTTTACCAAGTAATGTTTTGGAGTTTGTTATTAACAGGATTCCTATTTATAGGTTTGCAGTATGTATCTACATTTTTAGGCTTTACAATTGGTATATTTTTAACAATGACAGTTGCAGATACATTTAGACCTGCAATGTTTGTTTCGTTAAAAGCTTATAGCAAGCTTGAAAACCAAACAAGATCATTAACGTTAATTCGCTTGGCAATAAATTTAGGTTTTTCTTTTGGTCCTTTTCTAGGTGGGTTGATTATTACTACTTTAAGTTATTCTGGTCTTTTTTGGATTGATGGAATTACATGTATTTCTGCTGTTTTTTTAATGAAAGTAGTATTGAAGCGAAAAGAATTTAATGCTAAAAAATCAGAAGATTCAATAGAAACCATTGTAACATCTATTTATAAGGATAAACCTTATTGGATATTTTTAGGTATTGTTTTTTTAATGGGATTTGTGTTTTTACAATTATTTACAACAATTCCTTTATATTATAAAAGTGTTCATAAACTAACGGAAGTAGAAATTGGTTTGATTATGGCACTTAACGGACTTATAATTTTTCTATTTGAAATGCCTTTAATTCATTATATAGAAAATAAATTGTTAGATAAGTTGAAAATTATAAGTTGGAGTTTAGTTTTATTTGCGCTAAGTTTCATCATATTAAACGTTACTACTTGGATTGGTATTTTAGTTGTGGGTATGGTGTTAATTACTCTTGGCGAAATGTTTGCTTTTCCGTTTACAAATAATTTTGCTATGACTAGAGCTCCTTCGGGTAAAGAAGGGCGTTATTTAGCTTTATATGCTATGGCATTTTCAATGGCGCATATTTTTAGTGCAAAAACTGGGATGGAAGTTATTGCTCGATTTGGTTTTGAAGCCAATTGGTTTTTAATGGGTGGTTTAGGTTTGCTTGCAGCTGTACTTATGTTTTGGTTAAAGCGAGCTTTAGAAGCGCAAAAAGATGTTTTTTAAATTAAAAATGACTTTCTAATTTTTTGTGTAATTCTTTAAAATAATCAAATGACAAAAGTAATCTAGATCCAAACCAACTAAATAATTCACCATTTCCAAAAACTGTTATTGAACGATTTGTATAGGTTGCTATTTCCATAGCGTGTTCATCTTTAAAAGGAAATGGTTCTGATGATAAAATAATAACATCAGGATCGCCTTCATGTCTAATTTTATTAATTTCAATTTTAGGATAGCGACTCATATTTGCGTAAATATTTTCAAACTTATTAAGTTTTAGTATTTCGTTTATATAAGTATCATTCCCTGCAACCATCCAGGGATTAGCCCAAATAAAATAAGCTGCTTTTCTGGTAGGTTTATCTCTGTCTCTTATACACATCT
>SDWL01000437.1 GCA_004195315.1 Lutibacter sp. | reverse complement strand
AGATGTGTATAAGAGACAGTAGTGGTAGCGATACGCCTGGTAATTGTCCAACATGTAATACTCCTTACACACATAATCTTGCTTTTCATAATGGCGATTTTTTAAAAAATGGTCCTTTAAAAGTGCCTAAAACTGATTTAAACACCAAGCCAGCAACTAATACAGCGGGTGCACCTGCTCAAAACGCTTTAGGTGTTTTCCATTATACATGTACTAATGGTTGCTATGGAGGCGCTGGAACTATCACAAAATGTACTTCTTGCGGATCAGATTTGGTTCATAATCAAGCATATCATTAAAAAACTTATTTATATATTATGACATTTTCATTTTCAAATATTTTAAAATCTAAAAAAGAAAAAACACCTTCGGAAGTAATTCCTAAAATTGAATATAAAGGAGGTACCAAATATGCTGAAGACGAAACTAATAATGTGTATTTAGATTTTGAAGAATTGGGTGGGTTTCCTTTTATAAAAACTATAATAATTGGAGAATTATCAACTAAAATTAAAAGAACGGGTTGTACATTAACTTTTATTTTTAAAAATGAGTCAATAACACTAAACTCCGATAATACTGACATTGAGTCTAATAAAATAAAAAATACTCCTTCGTACTACACAGAAATTGATTTTGAATTAAATGAAGCTGAAGCTGAAAGAATTAAGAATGGAAAAGTAACTGAAATTCAATATAATTTTAAAGGAAAAGTATATATTTTCAAAACTGTTTAACGTTTAAAAAACAAAAAAGGTTGTACGAAAATAAAACTTTCGTCAACCTGAACTTATTTCAGAATGACGGTTTTCAATACTTTTACACAACCTTTTTAAATTGTAAATGTCACATTGAGCGTAGTCAAAATGTTTATTAAAACTGTGTTCAATTTCTCTACTCCGCTGGAAAAGCCAAAACTAATTTAGTTTCCTTTTTTATAATCAGCTAAAAACTGCGCCAAACCAATATCAGTTAAAGGATGTTTTAGTAAACCTTTAATAGCACTTAAAGGTCCAGTCATCACATCTGCACCAATTTTTGCACAATCCATAATATGCATTGTATGTCGGACAGAAGCTGCTAAGATTTGAGTTTCAAAACCATAATTGTCATAAATATGTTTAATTTCTGAAATCAATCCTAAACCATCTGTTGAAATATCATCTAAACGACCAATAAATGGTGACATATAAGTTGCTCCTGCTTTTGCGGCTAATAAAGCTTGTCCAGCTGAAAATACTAAAGTAACATTCGTTTTAATTCCTTTATCTGAAAAATACTTACATGCTTTAATTCCATCAGCAATCATTGGTAATTTTACCACAATTTGAGGATGCAAAGCTGCTAAAGCTTCACCTTCCTTAACCATTCCTTCAAAATCAGTTGCTATAACTTCTGCACTTACATCACCATCAACAATATTACAAATATCAACGTAGTGTTTTAAAATATTATTTTTTCCTGTAATTCCTTCTTTTGCCATTAAAGATGGATTTGTAGTTACACCATCTAAAACACCTAAAGCTTGCGCTTCTTTAATTCTGTCTCTTATACACATCT
>SDWL01000060.1 GCA_004195315.1 Lutibacter sp. | reverse complement strand
TTTTTATATACACTATTTTATCACTCATAATAGCTTATTAATTTGTTTTTTTATAACTCCAAACGGCCAAACCATTCATTAAAATTGCATACCCAAGTGTTTTTATCAATTGAGGAGAAATATCAGTAAAATTAGCACCTTTTAGCATGACCATTCGCATTACTTCAACAAAATATTTAATAGGATTAAACTCTGTTAAATGTTGTGCCCATTTCGGCATACTTTCAATAGGAGTGAAGAGACCACTCATTAAAATAAAAATCACTACAAAAAACCAAGAAATAAACATTGCTTGTTGCTGTGTATCAGTAAAATTAGAGATAAATAATCCCATACCTAAGATTACCATAATATAAATTGAATTGTACAAATACATTAATGTAATGCTACCTACTATTGGTACATTAAACAATACTTTTGCTATAATTAAACCGATGGTTAGCAAACCCATTCCAATTACCCAAAAAGGAAAAAGTTTACCAATAATAAACTGATGTTTTTTAATTGGCGTTACGTTAATTTGCTCTAAAGTTCCTATTTCTTTTTCACGAACAATATTCATTCCAGATAAGAATAAAGTAATCATAGTTACTAATAAAACTAAGATGCCGGGAACCATAAAAGTTTTATAATTTAGCGTTTCATTATACCAAAAAGAAGTAATACTAGAGATATTTTTTGTAGTATTTATCAAATCAGTTGACTGCATTAATTCAGCTTGTGCATTTTTATTAAAACGCTGTACAATTTGATTGATATATACATTTTCAACACCTGCAGTTGCACCATCAATTGCATTTATAATAACTAATAAATCTGTTTTTTTATCTTTTAGAAGGTCACGCTCAAAGTAGCGAGGAATTTCTAAAATAACATCAACTTCTCCTTTTAACATTGCAAAACTTGCGATTTTTTCAGAATGAAAATTAGAAACAACATTAAAATAAGTTGATGCTTCAAATTTATCAATTAAAGCTCTTGAAAATGACGTGTTATCATTATCAATATAAGAGAATTTTATGTTTTTTATTTCAAAAGTAGCTGCATTTGAAAGAATAATTAACTGTATCAAAGGCAAAATAAAAATAATAGGAAGCATTCCTTTATTTCTAAAAATTTGTTTGAATTCTTTTTGAATGATGTATCCTATGGTTTTCATTATTCTAATCTAATTTTATACTTTTTAATACTTAACGAAATAAAAAATAGCGACATTACAACTAGAATCATTGTTTCTTTCCAAATAAAACTTAATCCAACACCTTTTAACATAATCCCTTTTAAAATAATAACAAACCATTTTGCAGGTATAATATTACTAATTATCTGTAAGGGCAACGGCATACTAGCAATTGGAAAAATAAACCCAGATAATAAAATAGTTGGCAGCATTAATCCCATTAAAGAAATCATCATGGCAGTTTGTTGTGTTGCTGATATTGTTGAAATTAAAATACCTAAGGATAAAGCCGTAATAATGAATAAAATACTTTCAACACCTAATAAAAGCAAACTTCCTTGAACAGGCATATTAAATATGAAAATACTTAATAAAACAATAATAATGGCGTTGATAATGGATAAAAATACATAAGGAATTACTTTGCCAACAATTACTTGAAACGGTTTTAAAGGCGATACTAATAAAATTTCCATAGTGCCTAATTCTTTTTCACGAGTGATAGAAATTGAGGTCATCATTGCAGAGACTAACATTAAAATTATGGTCATAACTCCAGGAACAAACATAAACACACTTTTTAATTCCGGATTGTAAACCATTCTAGTTTTTGGAATAATTTGATAAGGTGTTTTTATGTTCTTATTTATTTCTTGTTGGTATTTTTGAAGAATAGAATTCGTATAATTACTAATGGTATTTGCAGTATTTGGATCGGTTGCATCTGTAATTATTTGAATGGTTGCATTGTTTTCTTTGGTTAGGTTTTTACTAAAATCTTTTTCAAAAATCAGCACCGCTTTTACTTTTCCTTTTTTGAAAACAGCTTCAATTTCAGCTTCATTTTTAATTAATTGTTTAATGCTAAAATATTTGGATGAAGCAATTTTATTAATAATTTCTTGCGTAGTTACATCTTTAGAATGGTCAAGAACAGCAATATCTACATTGTTAATTTCATTGGTGATAGCAAAACCAAACAACATAATTTGTGCAATTGGCATTCCGAAAAGAATAAATAGCGAACGCTTATCTCTAAAGATATGGTAAAATTCTTTTTTTATAAACCCTTTAAATCGTTTCATATTTTTTGTTGTCATCACGAGGAATGAAATGACGTGGTGATCTCATTTTTAAGTTAGAGATTGCCACACTTCACTTCTTTACGTTAGCAATGACATTTAATTATTCATTTTTAATTTTCACTTCGACTCTGCTCAGTGACCAATTTTTTAATTTTATAGTATCAATTAACATCTTGCTAATTTTAAAAACACATCATTCATACTTTCAACTTTAAATTGCTCTTTTAATTTTTTTGGAGTATTTAAAGCTTCAATTTTACCATCAACCATAATAGAAACACGATCGCAATATTCGGCTTCATCCATATAGTGTGTAGTTACAAAAACAGTAGTTCCATTATTGGCTGTTTTATAAATCATTTCCCAAAACTGTCGTCTGGTAATTGGATCAACTCCACCTGTTGGTTCATCTAAAAAAACTATTTTAGGATTGTGTAATAAAGCTACCGAAAATGATATTTTTTGTTTCCAGCCCAAAGGCAACGAACCAACCAGTTCATTTACAATTTCCTGCAAGCCAAGTTCTTCAATTAATAGATTCCTTTTTTCTTCAATTTCTTTGCGAGACAAACCATAAATTCCGCCAAAAAATGTAATATTTTCTTTCACAGTTAAATCATCATACAAAGCAAATTTTTGGCTCATATAACCAATATTTTTTTTGATATCTTCAGGGTTTGTGAAAACATCAAAACCAGCAACTTGTGCACTTCCTGAAGTAGGTGTTGAAATACCAATTAACATTTTCATGGCTGTGGTTTTTCCAGCTCCATTTGCACCTAAAAAACCAAATATTTCTCCAGTTTTAACTTCGAAAGAAATTGAATTTACAGCGGTAAAGTCATTAAATTTTTTGGTTAGATTCTTTACTTGTATGACATTTTTATTTTCCATAATTATTTAGCCAATTCCATAAATGTATCTTCAATGGTAGTTTCTGTTGGTTGAATTTTGATATTATTTAATCCTTTTCCTTTTAAAAATAGCGCTAATTCTTCTGTGTTAAAATCATTTCTTTTATCTGCATAATGCATAAATTCTCCAAACGGATAAACGCTGTAACAATGTGTATACTCTTTTAAAATAAGAAGAAGGTTATACATATTATCTGCACTTATATCATATATTTTTTTAGGAAAATGTTTTACAATTTCTTGTGGTGTATCAATTTCTAGTATTTTACCATCTTGAATTAATGCAATTCTATCACACAAAGCGGCTTCATCCATATAAGGAGTTGAAACTAACATAGTGATGCCTTTTTTTTGCAATCTTTTTAACATTTCCCAAAATTCTTTTCTAGAAACCGGATCAACTCCAGTAGTTGGTTCATCTAAAAATAGCGCTTTTGGTTTGTGAATTAAAGCACAACACAAAGCTAGTTTTTGCTTCATTCCACCTGATAATTTTCCTGCTCTACGCTTTTTAAAAGGTTCAATTTGAACGTATATATCTTTTATTAAATCGTAATTTTCATCAATGGTTGTTCCAAAAATGGTAGCGAAAAATTCTAAATTTTCTTCAACTGTTAAATCTTGATATAACGAAAATTTCCCAGGCATGTAACCCACATTATTTCGGATACTTTTATAATTTTCTATTACATCAAAATTTGCGACAGTTGCAGTTCCTTCATCAGCAAATAAGAGTGTGGTTAAAATTCTGAATAATGTTGTTTTTCCTGCACCATCAGGTCCAATTAAGCCAAATAATTCACCTTCTTTTACATCAAAAGAAATATTGTTAACGGCTGTTACATCTTTAAAGGTTTTACTGATATTTTGTACAGAAATACTCATTTATTTAGTTTTTTAATGAAAACTAGTAATCCACATTTCTGCAGGCATTCCTATTTTAAGACTTCCATCATTTATTACATCAACTTTTACAGCGTAAACTAAATTAACACGTTCTTCTTTTGTTTGAATAATTTTAGGTGTAAATTCAGCTTCAGAAGCAATCCAAGAAATACTTCCAGCAAAGTTTTTCATAGTTTCGGAGCCATCAATTTTAACCGTTACTTCTTGTCCGATTTTTACTCCTGAAAGTTGAGTTTCACTAACATAAACGCGTAATTGCATAGTGCTTAAATCTGCAATTTTATACAAAGGTTTTCCAAAGGAAGTAATTTCATTTGGTTCAGCATATTTCACTAAAACAGTTCCGTTTACGGGATTAGTAATGATACTTTTTTGAAGTTGATCTTCAACTTGTTTCAATTGCACATCAACACTTTTTAATTCATTTACTACAGGAGCATTCTTAATTTCTACACTTCTAATTTGTTGATTTATAACATCAATTTGTCCATCAATATCATCCAATTGTTTTTGAGTTGCAGCGTTTTCTTTAAGTAGATTTTCTATTCTATTTTTAGAAACTGTTGCCGTTTTTAATTGGGCTTTTAATACATTTATTTGGGATAAAACACCTTTGGATTTTGATATTATGGTGTTTTTAGAGACTAGTAATTGTTCTTTTATTAAGTTCAATTGTATGGTGTCAATTAAACCTATGTGTTCTCCTTTTTTTAGTATGTTTCCTTCTTCAACAGTAAATTGAACTAGTTTCCCACTATTTTCTGCTGAAATTGTAATTTCTGTAGCTTCAAAATTGCCATAACCATCGGCTTTATCATTACCTTTATTACACGATATTAATGTGATGGCAAGTATTAATATTCCTATTATTAGTTTTGTGATTTTCATAGGTGTTGATTTAATTTCCTTTAATTGTTTTATAGTTTGTTTTCGCTAATAGTAACTGTATTTTATGAAGGCTTAAATTATTTTCAGCTTCGTATAAGTTTGTTAATTCAGTAATGTATGCCGATGAAGTGATTACACCATTTTTTAATTGAGAATTGGTAGATTTTAGTATTTGCTTACGTAATTTTATAATGGTTTTATCAGTTTCAATAAAATTAGAAATTTTGTTTATTTCAGTCAATTGCTGATTTATTTCAATAGCCGTATTTAGTGTAAAAATTTCTTGCTGATTGTCTATTATTTCTTTATCTACTTGTAATGATTTTCGCTCTTTTTTAGATGCATTCCAATCAAAAATATTCCAGTTAATTTTTAAACCAGCCATATAATAAGTTTGAAAAGAATTGTCTAAAGCGTTTAATCCTGGATTTCCGTATCCACCAGTTGCAAAACCAAGAAGTTTTGGTGAATTTTTCTTTGTTATCAATTGTTCAGAAGCTTCAATTTGTTCTTTTTGAAGTTTAAATAAACTTAATTCTGGACGTTTAATTTCAGGCTCTAAATTCGTTATAATTTCAGGGTTTTCTAGTGTAATATTCACTGAAATACCGTGTCCAATTAATTTTGAAAGCGTTTCAATTAAACTAGTTTTATTAAAATCAATTTCAACAAACTGTTGGTTAATTTTTAATAATTCAGCTTCTAAAATAGTATCTGAAGTTGGTAATAACATTCCAAATTTTACACCAGTTTTTATTTCTTTTAAAGTTGTTTCTAATTGTGTTCTTTTAGCAACTAATAATTTTCGTTTCTCTTGTAAAAGTAGGATAGAAAAATACAGTTGATTTACTTGTTGTTTTAACTGATATAAATTTACTTCAACTTGTTTTTGTTGTGTTTTTAATCTTGATTTTTTCACTTTAGAAGTTACATCAATTATTCCACCATCATAAATTAATTGATTTAAAGAAACGGTTGCTTTATACTGATCTTTATTTGGCGCTTTAATAGTAGAGCCGGGAATTACGATTGGAATTGAAGTAACATCAGATTGATATGTTGCCTGAGCTGAAAAATCTAGCTGAGGTAGTTTTTTAGTTTTAATTACGGCTAAATCTAATTCATTTTGCTTGGTTAATAAACTATGTTGTTTTGCCAACGGATAGTTTTTATATACCAATGTATAGCAGTCTTCTATACTTAGTTTTTCCTGCGAAAAAACTGTGAGTGAGAGAAATAATAGAATTATTAGGTTTAGATGTTTCATTTGTTTAAAATTAAATTGTCATTTCTAATAAGTATGTTTAAAAGTTTGAAAGCCATCATTCTGAACTTGTTTCAGAATCTCATTATAAGAGTTTTTAGTAATTATGAGACCCTGAAAGAAGTTCAGGTTGACGAAAAATTTATTTTTTAAATAACTCATTATATTTTTATAGCATTAATTATAAAGTCGGCTACTTCAGTTTTACGATCTTCCATAAGTTGCTGATAAGTAATATCATTGACATTTGTAAAACCTTTTAATAAAGGAGCGCCAATAAAGGGGAATATATTTAAGGCCATAATGTTGATAAACAATTGTTCTGCTTTTATATGTCTTATATTTCCTTCAGCCACTTTATCATTCACCTGTTTTTTAAATTTTACAATGTTTGGGAAGTTTTTTTCTGCAATTAAATTTTGAACAAATTCTGGATTTCTATTTAGTTCTTGAATGACAAAATTTGGTAAGTAAGGATGCTTAATTACAAACGAAATATAATTATTGCTAAAACTTCTAATTTTTTCAAAAAGAGAGGTATCTGCATTCATAACTTCATTGAGTTGTGGTGCTAACATGGAAAAAGCCATTTTAAAAACGGCTTCAAAAAGTAATTGTTTACTTCTAAAATAATAATGCAGCAATGCTTTATTTATACCAGCTTCATCAGCAATTTCTTGCATACGTGCACCAACCATTCCTTTGTGCTGAAAAATACGTTTCGCAGCATTTAAAATATCAGTTTCAGTTGTAGTGTCTTTTATTTTATTCATTTTTAACTATATAGTTTAACCAAATGGTTAACAAATGTAAACTCTTTTTTTGAACTAATAAAATAAATGCTATTTTTACTACCACTATAAAAAGAAATATAATGAAGAAAATATTGAAATACAGCTTATTACTATTGGTTTTAGTAATAATTTATGTTGTTTATAAAAATTACCCTAGATTAAATATAATTTCTGGTTATTCAGCTAAAAACATGGGTTCTTCAGTTTTTTTGGCTGAAAGAACATTAGAAATTACCGATAAACAAGATAATAATTTTTCTCCAATAGATCTTGCTGAGGATGAAATCAATTATGAAGATAAATCAGCTACAGCCTCGGTATATGGTTTTATGAAAAGAAAAGCCATTTATAGAGAAGGATTAGGAAGTGTTTTAATTTTTGATGATTTTAAAGACGATACCGAATTTCTAGTTCCTAATAGAACAAATACAACAACTAATTTGCCATACCCTTATGGAAACGGAGAACAAAAAGATACCGTTTTTAGTAATGTGAATTACAGCGAGTTACAAACTACAGTTTCTAATGCTTTTGATTCAAAGGAAGAATACATTAAAAAAACTAGAGCGGTTGTAGTAATTTATAAAGATCAAATAATTGCTGAAAAATACGCTGATGGATTTGATAAAAATTCTAAAATATTAGGTTGGTCTATGACCAAAAGTATTACTAGTGCTGTTTTAGGAATACTTGAAAAACAAGGTAAAATTAATGTGAACCAGTCAAATTTGTTTGCTGAATGGGAACTTGACGAACGTTCAAAAATAACCTTGAATGATTTATTACATATGAATAGCGGATTAGAATGGAATGAAGATTACAACACCATGTCTGACGTGACTAAAATGCTGTTTTTAGATAAAGATATGACACAAACACAACTTCAGAAACCATTAACAGGTGAACCAAATAACAGTTGGAATTATTCATCAGGAACCTCAAACGTGTTATCGGGCTATATTAGAAATCTGTTTAAAACACATCAAGAATATTTAGATTTTTGGTATGCTGAATTAATTGATAAAATTGGAATGAATTCTATGTTAATAGAAACTGATTTAACAGGTAATTATGTAGGTTCTTCTTATGGTTGGGCAACACCAAGAGATTGGGCAAAATTTGGATTGTTATACCTTCACAAAGGAAAATGGAATGGTGAGCAAATCTTAAATGAATCTTGGGTTACATACTCAGCAACGCCAACTAACAATTCTAATGGAGAATATGGCGCTCATTTTTGGTTAAATGCGGGAGGTGTTTATCCGAATGCTCCAAAAGATATATTTTCATGTAACGGGTATCAAGGACAACGTGTTTTTATAGTTCCATCAAAAGAGTTGGTTATTGTAAGAATGGGTTTAAGTGAAGATTCAAGCTTTAATTTTGATGCTTTTTTAAAGGATATTTTAAGCACAATTTAATTGAAAACACCTTAATTTATACATAAATAATCTCTAAAAAGATGAATTAAGCTCTAAAAAATATTTAAAAGTTATTAACAATTATAGTTTAAAAACCCAATTAGAATATGATTTTTTAATGGAACTGTCTGCAATTGATTATATCGCTGACAGAGGTGGATTTGAAATTTTTTATGAAATGCTTTCAATGAGTAAACATAAAAGAGTTAGAATCAAATGTTTTATCGAAGAAAAACAGCCTATTGAATCAGTTTATTCTGTATTTAAAATGGCTAACTGGTCTGAGAGAGAAATGTTTGACATGTATGGGGTTAAAATTTTAAATCACCCTAACATGAAAAGAATTCTTATGCCAGATGATTGGTATGATTATCCACTTAGAAAGACTTATCCTCTACAAGGTGACGAAGCTGCACAATGGTATGAAGTTGATAAGATTTTTGGAAAAGAAGCTAGAGATATTATTGGACCAGAAGAGAGAGATCCAGCTGCTATTGAGAGATATGATTCAACTAGATTTTCTAGACTTGGACATGAAGTTCCATTTGGTCAAGAAATTTCTGAAGGAAATGAACCAGATACTCCTCTTGGATACCAAGAAGAAGGTGGAGTTAAGCTATTTGGTAAGAGATTAGTTAAAGAACTTGATGAGAATAAATCAGTAACATTAAAAGAGAGAAGGTAGAGTATGCAACAGGTAAAT
>SDWL01000059.1 GCA_004195315.1 Lutibacter sp. | reverse complement strand
GTATAAGAGACAGGTAATATTGTTAGCTAAAAACGATAAAAAAATCAGTATTCAAACAGGGTATGGAGTAGAACATCTATTAACAGATGCCTTATCGAGAAGAATTATTGAAAATGTGATTCTTCCCGAATTTAGAAAAGGGGATTTTTATGGAGGGCTTGATAAAGGTGTTGATGTAATAATTGATGTTTTAAGAGGCGAATATAAAAATGATGAACCTCAAAAAAATAACAATTCTAGTTTTCCAACTATAGTGATTGTTGTCTTTATTTTTATTTTTTTATTAATCGTTTTTTCAAAGAAAGATAATGGAGGTGGAAACAATAGAGGAAATAGGAAAAATACTGCTGCAGATATAATTACAGCAATTCTTTTAAGTAGTGCAGGTCGTAATTCTAGTGGTGGATTTGGAAGTGGAGGCTTCGGTGGAGGTTCTAGTGGTAGTGGATTTGGAGGCTTTGGCGGCGGTGGAGGCTTCGGAGGTGGTGGAGCTAGTGGAGGTTGGTAACCTATAGTTTTTTTCTAAATCTACTAATTGTAACTGGGCTTACACCTAAATATGACGCAATATCTTTAATAGGAGCTCTATTTTTAATATTTTCATTATTTTGGATAAGATGTAAATACCTTTTTTTTGCATCCATTAATCGGTATTCGTCTATTTCTATGTAGGTTTTAACTAATAGAATTTCGGCTAATTTTCTTCCCCAATTTGCCCATTCCATATTGGTAGCGTATAAGTGTTTTAGATGAGATAATTTTATTCTGTAAAAAACAGTGTCTTCTAAAAACTCGAAAGAAGCAGGATAATGTTCTATGTCTAAATACTTTGTAAGTAGTACACAAATATCACCTTCAAAGCCGAACCAAACAACAGTTTTATCTCCGTTATTATTTATATAATGATTTTTAACGGCACCAGTTTCAATAAAATATGCATAGTTTGAAATTTCAAAATCGGAAAAACTTAAATCTTCTTTTTTATAATTTACTTTTTCTAAATTATTTGTAAGTAACTCTTTTGCTTGTAAACTTAGTGAATAAGTCTTATCTAACATTTTTAAAATGTTCTTCATAGAAAAAAATAAAATTGAATAATTAACAAATGTAAAGTTAGTTTTTGACAAAGCATTGTAGCTTTGTCAAAAAATAAGATTAGATGAATTCAATTAAAGTAATAGCTTTTGATGCAGATGATACACTTTGGGAAAACGAAACATTTTTTAGAGAGTCTGAAAATGAGTTTTGTAATTTGTTAAAAGAGTATATCTCAGGAGAAGAATTAATTAAAAAGCTGTTAAAGGTTGAGTATGAAAATATTACAAGTTATGGTTATGGCATAAAGGGATTTATGTTGTCTATGATAGAAACAGCAATAGATGTTTCTAATGGAATGGTTTCAAATAAAATTATTCAAAATATTATTGAAATTGGAAACAGAATGCTTTTAAATTCGGTTGAAATTCTTGATGGCGTAAATGATGTGCTTGAAAACTTACACCCAAAATATAAATTGGTTGTATTAACAAAAGGTGATTTATTAGATCAAGAAAGAAAGTTAAACAAGTCTAATCTCCGGAAATATTTCCATCACGTTGAAATTGTTTCTGAAAAAAATGAAAGCGGCTATCAACGAATTTTAAATCATTTAGAAATTGAAGCTCATGAATTTTTAATGATTGGTAATTCGTTAAAATCAGATATTATACCAGTTTTAAATGTTGGTGGTCATGCCTTTCATATTCCTTTCCATACTACTTGGAATTAGAAAAAGTAGATGAAGAAATAGCACATCCAAAGTTTAAAGAGTTAAAAGCAATTTCAGAAGTTTTAAATCACGTTTTATGAAAAAAATAATAGATAATAATACTTGGAAAAGGAAAGATCATTTTGATTTTTTTTCAAAAATTGATGACCCTGTTTTTGGAATTACTTTAGAAGTTGATGTAACGAAGGCTTATAAAAAATGTAAAGAAAATAATTGGTCATTTCATCATTACTATCATTTTTTATCGACTAAAGTAGTAAATGAAATTGATGAATTTAAAACTAGAATTGAAGGTGAAAATGTGGTATTGTTTGATGAAGTTCATACTTCAACAACAATTTTAAAAAATAATAAAACATTTGCTTTTACTTTTATTCCATATACTTTAAATTTTCAGGATTTTACAAATTTAGCATCCAAAGAGTTTGATAGAGTAAAAAAATGCGAAGGATTAGGATTCACTGAAGAATCTAAACAGCTTAATACAATTCATTATTCAACATTACCATGGTTAAATTTTAAAGGTTTAAAACACCCGCTAAGTGTTAATTTTGTTGATAGCAACCCGAAAATCACCTTTGGAAAAATGATGAAAATTAATAAATCATTAACAATGCCTATAGCTATTTTTGCTCATCATGGATTGTTAGATGGATATCATATTGGATTGTATTTAGAAAAGTTTCAAAACTTATTAGATGGGTAATCATAATATGATATAAATTAGGTTTTATATGAGTGGTTCTGTATAGTTTTACTTAAAATTTAAAAAAATGAATTCATACATAGAGTTGGTAAAAGCTTATCCAATTTATAGTGCAATGATACAATTTGCTGTATTGGGTACTTTGGGCGATATTTTTTCGAAATGGATGCAAAAAGGCAATTTATTTATGCCTTATAAATGGTATGTTATTTTGTTAAAAATGTTAGAATGGGCTATTATAGCTATCACTATCAAATACGCATTTGTTGGTTTTCAAGGTTTTGTAGATGGTTTAGTTTTACACAATTTATTACCAGAACTTGGTAATTTTGGAAGAGCATTTACAGTTTCTGTAACCATGAATTTACAATACGGATTATTTCTAGTTATTTTTCATCGCTTCTTAGATAATTTAATTGCCAAACAAAATAATTGGAAAAATATAGATAAAGGAATGTTTTCCTTAATTTGGTTTTGGATTCCTGCTCACACCATTACTTTTATGCTAGATAAACCGTATCAAATTGGTTTAGCAGCTATTTGGTCTGTTGTTTTAGGTTTTATATTGGGGTATTACAATCGGGAAAGCAAGCAGTAAAATTCACAAAGAAAAAAGCATCTAAATAGTCTAGATGCTTTTGTTCTTATAATTATATGAATATTTTTCAAGATAAATTTTTGAAGAAATTTTAGAAAATCTTAGAGACTTTATCAATTTTAACGAATTAATATTTCCATTCTGAAATGTATTTCTTATATATTTCCCTAAAACTCTAAAAGTAAAATATTAATTCATTTTAAAAATAGTAAAAACTCTTAGAGTTTATTTTCTCCATGTTTGTTTAGCAATAGTTTTTCTTGAGTTAGTTGAAAAGGCTATTTTATAAATTGATGATTAATGATGATCGTGTTTTTCGGTTAATTTACCTTTAAAAATGCGGTGAAGAAAAGTGAAATATAGCGCAATTAAAGTAAATGCAACAACAAACCAAATTAATCCAATTTTTAAGCCATAATCTTCTGCAGCAGTATTGTAAATAGTTAAATCTCCAATTATATCGTTTGTACTAGGTAATACAACAGGGAATAAATTTGCAAAAACACTACTAATACCACTAAATATAAATAAACTTGAACTTGTAAACCCTAACCAATTTTTTGAAGATTTTGAAGCAATAAGCATTCCTATTAAACTTGTTAGCGCAATAATAGGTAATATGAATATTGATGGGTGTTGTTCAAACATTTCTGGGTGAAAAGATTTCATTTTCAAAAAAGCAACTAATGAAACTATTATAAAAACTACTAAAGCAATCCATAATGGTACTATTTTTCTTCGTAATTTTTCTGAAAACTCACCATTGGTTTTCATAATAATCCAATTGGCGCCATGAAGTGTTAATGTTAAAACAGCAACTATACCAATAGTAATTGTAAACCAGTCTATAACTCCAGGGCGAACAGCAAAAGGAGAAAAAGTACTATCCCATAAAGGTGTAAAAAACGAATAATAATGTTCAAATTCAGCAACACCATTATCTATGCCACCTAAATTTACACCTCTAATAATATTGCCATACGCAATACCAAAAAATAAAGCTAATAATAAGCTAGAAATACCAAATGCTTTTTGCCAAGGTCTAATCCAAAGTTCATGATTTATTAAATGTGTAAATTCAACACCTAAGCCTCTTAAAATCAAGAGCCAAAGAATCATTATTAAGGGTAAATAAAACCCACTAAAAGTTGAGGCATATAATGTAGGAAATGCAGCAAATAAAACACCTCCAAAAGCTACTAACCAAACCTCATTAGCGTGCCAATAGGGTCCAATGGCTCTCATAACTTGCTTTTTTTCTTCTTCTGTTTTTGCAAAAAATAAATGAATAATTCCTGCGCCAAAATCAAAACCATCTAAAACAATATACATTACCAGCATAAAGCATACAATACCATACCAAATCAATTCCATGTTTAATGTGTTTTAATAGTTAATGACGGTCCATTATGAATTATTTTTCCAACTAATATTAGCATAATAAATCCTAAAATTAAATACAAACCTACAAACCCTAATAAGGTGAATAGCGTATTTCCTGCAGATACGTTTTCTGAAACGCCTTCTGTAGTTCTTAAAAGTCCATAAACTAAATACGGTTGTCTTCCTAATTCAGCCGTGTACCAGCCGGTGATATTTGCTATATATGGAAATGGGACTCCAAATAATAATATCCATAAATACCAACGTTTTAATACTAATTTTTTACGCCATAATAACCAAACTCCAAAAACCATTACAGCTATAAAAATAGTGCCAAGACCAACCATAATATGGTACGCATAATATACACCAGGAACATTAGTAGGCCAATCTTCTTTTGGAAAATCATTTAACCCTTTAATCTCCGCATCCCAACTACCGTAAGTTAAAAAGCTTAGTGCATTAGGAACTATAATTTTATTATCTAAACGGTGCTGTTTCATATTTGGTTGTCCAATTAATGCGATTGGAGCACCCTTTTGAGTATGAAATATACCTTCCATGGCTGCAAATGTAACTGGTTGGTGTTTCACAACTTGTTTTGCTAATAATTCACCTGTTGGGAAAGCAACAGATAATGTTGAAATAACCCCTGCAATAACTGCTGTTTTTAAGAATAAGTACCCGAATTCTTTATGTTTGTTAATTAATAAATAAAAAGCTCCGGTTCCTCCAATAACAAATGAAGTTGTTACCAATGAAGCCATTTGATTGTGAAAAAATGATGGTAAAAACCATGGGTTTCCAAACAATTCAGTAAAATTGGTTAGTACAAATTTTCCGTTGGATAAAATTTCATAGCCCACAGGGTGTTGCATCCAAGAATGGGTTGCAACAATTAAATAACCACTAGCCCAAGATCCTATAAATATTAAAACGGCCGTCATAAAATGAAGCCTTTGACCGAGTAATTTTTCGCCAAATAAAAACAACCCTAGAAAAGAGGATTCTAAAAAGAATGAAAACATTCCTTCCATTGCAAGAGTTTGACCTATAACATTTCCGGTGAGTTCTGAAAATCGTGCCCAATTAGTTCCAAATTGAAATTCCATTGGAATACCTGTTACCACAGCCATACCAAAATTGATTGCGAAAATTTTAGTCCAAAATCTAGCAGATTGATTGTAAATAATTTTGTTTGTTCTTAAATATAGCCCTTTATAAATAACAATAATTAAGGCTAACCCCATAGTTAATTGAGGAAATAAATAATGGTAAGTTATTGTAAAAGCAAATTGCAATCTGCTATAAAGTAGCGCATCTTCCATAAAATATAAGTTTTAATACAGGAGTGATTTTTAATCAAAAATACAATTTAATTAGAAATTTATTGTGCTTTTAATTACATAATAAATGTTAAATACACTTATTAATCTTTGAGGAAAGAACTATGTTTCCTACTAAATTCATTTAGAATAATTACGAGTAAAGTAAATAAGTTTTTTGGCTACTTCTGTCTAAAATAAATTACAATTGGCACACCTTTAAAATCATAAATTTCACGTAATTTGTTTTCAACAAAACGTTTATACGGATCTTTAACGTATTGAGGTAAATTACAGAAAAACACAAACTGAGGTGTTGGTGTTGGGAGCTGCATACAATACTTTATTTTAACAAATTTTCCTTTAATAGCAGGTGGACCATTATGTTTAACAATCTCTAACATGGTCTCGTTTAACTTACTAGTTGGAATTCGTTTTTTTCTATTTTCAAAAACTTCAACAGCAGTCTCAATAGCTTTAAAAATACGTTGCTTGGTTAAGGCACTAATAAATAAAATTGGCACATCAGTAAACGGGGCAATCTCTTTTCTAATTTTAGCTTCATAATCACGCATGGTATTGGTTTCTTTTTCAATCAAATCCCATTTGTTAACTAATATAATAATGCCTTTTTTATTTTTTTCTGCTAACCAGAAAATATTTTCGTCTTGCCCTTCAAAATCACGAGTTGCGTCAATTACTACAATAGCAACATCGCAATATTCAATGGCTCTAACAGCTCTCATTACTGTGTAAAATTCTAAATCTTCTTTTACCTTCGATTTTTTTCGAATTCCTGCTGTATCAACCAAATTAAAATCGAATCCAAAGCGGTTGTATTTTGTATCTATAGAATCACGAGTAGTACCAGCAATTTCAGTGACTACAAATCTATCTTCGCCAATTAGAGCATTTATAAATGATGATTTTCCTGCGTTAGGACGACCAACCACTGCAAAGCGTGGTAAAATATGTTCTTCAGCAATTTCATCTTCTAATTTTTCAGCTAAAGCATCTAATAATTCACCAGTTCCACTTCCGTTAATTGAAGAAATAGTGTAATACTCACCTAAACCAAGATTGTAGAATTCAACAGCATCAGCATCACGCATGGAATTGTCAACTTTATTAATTGCCATAAAAATTGGTTTTTTTACTTTACGTAAAAGATTGGCAACTTCTGTATCCATTGGAGTAATACCACTTTCTACATCAACAACAAAAATGATAATATCAGCTTCATCAATAGCTAATTGTACCTGCTTTCTTATTTCTTCTTCAAAAACATCTTCTGATCCAATTGCGTAACCACCAGTATCAATAAGCGAGAAATTTTTTCCATTCCAATCACTTTTTCCATAATTTCTGTCACGTGTAACACCACTTATTGAATCAACAATTGCTTCTCTTCTTTGTACTAAACGATTAAACAAAGTTGATTTTCCAACATTAGGTCTTCCTACAATGGCTACAATATTACTCATTAGGTTTTTTTTAAATTTTTTGCGAAATTACGTAATTTTAATTTGAAAGTGAGCGTATTACTACTTCAAAATTAGTTATTTGATAAAATATAGTATATTTTAATCCTAAAAAATTCAAACAATGAATGAACAAAAAAATAGTGATGTATTTTTACGTCCGAGGTTTAAGATTGAATTTAATGAAAGTCAACAAGAATTATTAGAAAAATTCAAAAAAAATTTAGAAGATGCAAACTGTAAATATTGCGGTAAAATTGTTGATGGGCATATAGTAATTAACGTACCTATTGAAGAAAATCATTTTTGGTCACCTCAATTAAATATAGAAATTGAAAAAAATGAAGAAGATAAAACTGTTGTAAAAGGTTTATTTGGCCCAAAGCCTCAAGTTTGGACTTTGTTTATGTTTTTTCATTTTGCGGTAGCAGTTGCTTTTATTGGTTTTTCGGTAATGGCTTATGTGCAATGGACATTAAAAAATGAAATTATGTTTGCTTTAATTATGGTAATAGGGTTGCCAATATTATGGATAATTATGTATTTTTTAGGAAGAATTGGTAAGAAAACTGGGCGTAAGCAAATGAATGAACTTCAGGAGTTTATGATGAAAACATTAGAGAAATAGTAATTAAAAGTTGTAAAGTCTATAGTAGTAAAATGAAAGTTAGTAATTAAAAACCCCAGATACTTTATACTAGATACAACTAATCATTATACCCAAATCGTTTTAATTGACGCTTGTCGCTTCTCCAATTTTTATTTACTTTAACATACAATTCTAAGTGAATTTTTTTGTCGAAGAATTTTTCTAAATCTTTACGAGCTTCAATACCAACACGTTTTAAAGCAGCACCTTTATGACCAATAATAATTCCTTTCTGAGTTTCACGTTCTACCATAATTACAGAACGTATTTTGATTATTTTTTCACTTTCGAAAAATTCTTCAGTATCAACCTCCACTGAATATGGAATTTCTTTTTTGTAGTGCATTAATATTTTTTCACGAATTGCTTCGTTTACAAAAAAGCGTTCAGGTTTATCTGTTAATTGATCTTTTGGATAAAAAGCAGGTGATTCAGGTAAGACTTCTAATATTCTATTAAATACACCTTCAACATTGAAATTTTCTAAAGCAGAAATTAAAGTAACTTCAGCATTTGGTACTTTTTCTTTCCAGTACAATAATTTTTCTTCAACTTCTTCTTGAGAAGAAGTATCTATTTTATTAATTAATAAAAGAACTGGAATTTTGGAATTTTGAATTTTGCTAAAGAATTTTTCATCTTTTAATTCTTTTTCACCAATTTCAACCATGTAAATAAGCACATCTGCATCTTCAAAAGCAGACTTCACAAAGTCCATCATTGAAGTCTGTAACTCATAAGCTGGTTTTATAATTCCTGGGGTATCAGAAAATAATATTTGAAAATCTTCACCATTAACAATTCCTAAAATTCTGTGACGTGTTGTTTGTGCTTTTGATGTAATAATGGATAATTTTTCACCTACAAATGCGTTCATTAAAGTGGATTTTCCAACATTAGGATTCCCAATAATATTTACAAAACCTGCTTTATGCTTCATTTTCAATAATTAAGGGTGCAAAGGTACTCTTTAATATTTTTATTTTAATAAAACTTATTGGATTTTTAAAAAAAAGTGTATCTTTGCCATCCACATCGCGGGGTAGAGCAGTAGGTAGCTCGTCGGGCTCATAACCCGAAGGTCGCTGGTTCGAGTCCAGTCCCCGCTACTAAGTAGAGTAATCAGAAATGGTTACTCTTTTTTTATGCCCTAATTTCAGGGTTCTTCAAAATCTCAGATTCTACTCTATAGCCAATTATTGGATCAAGTCCAAAAGTTGTGGGATTTTAGTTTTACGCAAAAATATTTGTTAGTCTAAAGAGAAAGAACTCTACATTTCTAACACCTCTAAATTGTG
>SDWL01000058.1 GCA_004195315.1 Lutibacter sp. | reverse complement strand
AGATGTGTATAAGAGACAGGTTTTTAAGGTGCTTAAAATGAGGAATTTCTTTGGGTTAAATTTGTTTTGTTGAATAAGAAAAAATCTATATATTTGCACCCGCCTTAATTAAAGAGGTAATTGAATTATTAACAAAGCGAAAATATTATACGTATGTATGCAATTGTAGAGATAGCAGGGCAGCAGTTTAAAGTAGCAAAAGACCAAAAGGTTTATGTACACCGCTTACAAGAAGAAGAAGGAGCGAAAGTTTCTTTTAACAATGTTCTTCTTTTAAGTGATGGTAGTACAGTAACCGTTGGCGCCCCAGCTATAGAAGGAGCCGAAGTAACGGCCAAAATCTTAGGTCACCTTAAAGGTGATAAAGTAATCGTTTTCAAAAAGAAACGTAGAAAAGGATACAAAAAGAAAAATGGTCACCGCCAGTTTTTAACTGAAATCCAAATCGAAAGTATTGCTGCAAGTGGAGCAACCAAAAAAGTAGCTGCTAAGAAAGCGGAACCTAAAGTTGAAGAAGTTGTACCAAAAGCAACTGTATCAGATGATTTAAGTTCTAAGACTGTTGCGGAATTAAAAGCTTTGGCAAAAGAAAAAGGTATTGAAGGATACACTTCTTTAAAGAAAGCTGAATTAATTGAAGCATTAACTAAATAAGAAATTCAATTTTAAAACCATAACATCATGGCACATAAAAAAGGAGTAGGTAGTTCGAAGAATGGTAGAGAATCAGAATCGAAACGTCTAGGAGTAAAAATATTTGGTGGTCAAGCTGCAATTGCAGGGAATATTATCATCCGCCAAAGAGGAACTACACATCACCCAGGTGAAAATGTGTATATGGGAAAAGATCACACCTTACACGCAAAAGTTGACGGGTTGGTAAAATTCCAAAAAAAGAGAGATAACAGATCTTATGTTTCTATTGAGCCTTTTGAAGCTTAAGAAATATATTTTTATAAAATTGAAACTCCCAAACTCATAATGTTTGGGAGTTTTTTTATACGCTTATTTTGTATCTTTGTCAGCCTATGTACTTTATATATAACATACTTGTTTATATTACTGGTTTTTTCTTAAAAATTGTAGCACTGTTTAATAAGAAAATAAAATTTTTTGTTGAAGGTCGTAAACAGAGTTTCCGAAAATTAACTCAAGGTATTTCTGAAAATGATAAGGTAATTTGGTTTCATTGCGCGTCATTAGGAGAGTTTGAACAAGGACGACCAATCATTGAAAAACTAAAAATTCAATACCCAACTTATAAATTAGTTTTAACATTTTTTTCGCCATCAGGTTATGAGGTTAGAAAAAATTATGAAATGGTTGATGTTGTCTGTTATTTGCCCCTAGATACAAAACAAAATGCTAAACGATTTTTGAATATTGTAAATCCAGAATTAGTTGTATTTATAAAATATGAATTTTGGCCAAACATATTAAAAGAACTAAAAAATAGAGAAATTAAAACCATATTGGTTTCTGGAATATTTAGAGAAAATCAAGCTTTTTTTAAATGGTATGGTGGCTGGTTAATAAAATCATTAAAAACATTTGATCATTTTTTTGTTCAAGATAAAAATTCAAAAATACTACTAAACACAATTAATTTTACAAATGTTACGGTAAGTGGTGATACCCGTTTTGATCGAGTTTATGAAATAACTAAACAAGATAACCAACTTCCTTTTATTGATGAATTTAAAGATGATAATTACACTTTAGTTGCAGGAAGTACTTGGAAAGAAGATGAAGAATTATTAGTTAATTACATAAATGATAATGCTTCTGAAAATGAGAAATTTATAATTGCACCGCACAATATTAAATCAGAAGACATTCAAAAGCTTAAAAGTTCATTAACAAAAAAAACAGTTTTGTTTTCAGAAAAAGAACATAAAAATCTGAAAAATTTCCAAGTATTTATAATAGATACTATTGGGATTCTTACAAAAATTTATAGTTATGCAGATATTGCTTATGTTGGCGGAGGCTATACTAAATCTGGAGTTCATAACGTATTAGAGCCAGCAACTTTTGGTGTGCCAATTATTATTGCTCCTAATTATCATAAATTTAATGAAGCTATTGAATTGGTTAAAGAAGAGGCTTGTTTTGTTGTTAAAGATTCTGAAAAATTATCCGTACTTTTAAACAAGTTTTTTCAAGATAAAAAAAATAGAGAAAAAGCAGGTAATAATGCTTTAAAATATGTAATTGACAAAACTGGAGCTACTACTAAAATTTTATATTATTTAAAGAAATGAGAGAAAAACTAGAAAATTACTTTTCGTTTGTATTCGAGAAGGAGTTATTAGATGAAATTGAGCAAGTTGGGATTTATAAAAAGCTTCGAGAGAATGAACTTTTGGTTGACTTAGGTGACAAAATGAAAGGAGTTCCATTATTGCTAGAAGGTGCTATAAAAATTGTTAGAGAAGATAAAAAGGGCGAAGAAATATTGCTGTATTTTTTAGAACGAGGAGATACTTGTGCAAGCTCTTTTGCAAGCGCAATTACAAATAGTAAATGCGGTATTAGAGCCATTGCAGAAAAAGAATCGGAAATTATTTTTCTTCCAACTGATAAGTTAGATGAATGGCTGATTAAGTATAAAACGTGGAGAAATTTTGTAATTGACAGTTATAATATTCGTCTAAATGAAATGATGGAAACTATTGATACATTGGCATTTATGAGAATGGATGAGCGGTTGTATAAATATTTAACAGACAAAGCTCAAATAATGAGAGAAACATCATTAAATACAACTCACCAAGAAATTGCATATGATTTGCATACATCAAGAGTTGTAATTTCAAGATTGTTAAAACAATTAGAAAATGAAGGTAAAATTAAACTGAATAGAAATAAAATAGAAATTTTACAATTTTAAACTTTGTTATAGCTCTTAAGAAAACAGCGCAATTTATACCATATTTTTATAATACTAACTAATTAATTAAATTATGGAATTTATAACTCAACCGTGGGCTTGGTATGTAGCTGGCCCTGTAATTGCGTTCGTCATGTTTTTACTTTATTACTTCGGCGAGCGTTTTGGTGTTTCATCAAATTTAGAAACCTTTTGTTCTATTGGTGGTGCTGGAAAGTTTGTTGATTATTTTAAAATAGACTGGAGAGAAAACACATGGAACTTAATTTTTATTGCGGGTGCAATTGCTGGGGGTTTTATTTCCGCATATTGGTTATCACCAAGTGATGTTGTTGCTTTAAACCCTCAAACAGTTCAAGATTTAGCGGATATTGGAATTATAGATGCTGGTGCAACATACTTACCCGATGAAATTTTTAGTGTTGACACCATGTTATCATTAAAAGGTTTTTTTATTTTATTAATTGCAGGAATTATGGTTGGTTTTGGAGCTCGTTGGGCAGGTGGTTGTACATCAGGGCATGCAATTGTAGGGTTGAGTAATCTAGAAATCCCTTCGTTAATTTCAGTGGTTGGATTTTTTATAGGAGGTTTAATAATGACTTGGGTAATTTTGCCATTAATTTTTTAAAGAAACATAAAATGAAATATATTAAATTCTTTTTAGTAGGTATTCTTTTTGGAATAGTAATGAGTAAAGCAGAAATAATTTCATGGTATAGAATCTATGAAATGTTCAAGTTTCAATCGTTTCATATGTATGGCATCATTGGTTCTGCTGTTTTTTTAGGAATGATAAGTATGTTTTTCTTCAAAAAAAAATTAGTTAAAACCTTTCAGGGTGAAGAAATTGTTGTAGAACCTAAAAAAAGCGGAATATATAGGAATCTTTTAGGAGGTGTTTTATTTGGTTTAGGTTGGGCCTTAGCTGGTGCTTGTCCAGGGCCAATGTTTGTGTTAGTTGGTAAAGGAGTGGTTTCAATATTAGTTGTAATTTTTGGAGCAACTTTAGGAGCATTTCTTTATGGCTTTTCTAAAGATAAAATTCCTCATTAGATTTAACGTTATAAAAAACTTAAGGACAGCAAAATTAAATATAATGAAGTTACACGAAATAGTTAAAGCTAATTTTTCTAATTTATTTGAGGATAATTTACTTCAAGAAATATGTAATTATGGTATTTTAAAATATGCAGAACATGAAAAAATAATTTTAGAAATTAGAAGAGAGATTACTTTTATCCCTTTAATTGTTTCGGGAGTTGTAAAAGTTATGCATCGGGACGGTAAAGGGAATGGTATTTTTTTACACTATTTATTAGAAAATCAAACAAGTGCAATTGCTGTTTCGTTTGCTCTAGAAAACAAAAAAAGTGAAGTAAGGTTAGAATCTCAAAGTAATATAACTTACATAGCAATACCTACAAAAGTTGTAGATTCGTGGTTTTTAAAATTTCAATCTTGGAGAACATTTTATTTTAAATTAAATAGGCAACAAACCTCTTTTTTAATTGAAACAATTGATGATATAGCTTTTACAAGTTTGGAGAATAGATTATTGAAATATTTGGAATATGCCAGTTTAATAAATAATGATAATACAATAACTAAAAAGCATTTTGATATTGCTCGAGATTTAAAAGTTTCAAGAGAAGCAATTTCAAGAACTTTAAAAAAGTTAGAAAAAGAGGAAACTATAACTTTAGGCAGAAATAAAATAACACTCAATTAATGGAGTTAAGAGATAAGTTTGGAAGAAAAATCACCTATTTACGGTTAGCAATTACTGATCGTTGCAATTTGCGTTGCCAATACTGTATGCCCACTCAAGGTATTGATATTGTTGACAGAAAAGAATTACTTTCCTATAAAGAAATGTATAGAATTACACGTGTTTTTTCTGAGTTAGGTGTTAATAAAGTGCGTTTAACTGGAGGAGAACCTTTTGTGAGAAAAGACTTTGTTAATTTTTTAGAATCACTTTCTTTTAATGATAAATTAGACGAAATAAATATTACTACAAACGGTGCTTTAATTTCAAACCATATAAATAAGTTAGAAGAGTTAAAAATTAATGCAATTAATTTAAGTATTGATAGTCTTCAAAGAGAAAAATTTGCAAAAATTACACGTAGAGATGTTTTTGTAGATGTTTATAATACGCTGGAAAAACTAGAAAGGAGCAACTTGAAATTGAAATTAAACGTGGTAGTTCAATCAGGTTTTAATACAGATGAAATTATTGATTTTATAGAGCTTTCAAAAAATAAAGACGTTGCTGTTCGGTTTATTGAAGAAATGCCTTTTAATGGAAAAGGACAACGAGATATAAAAGAAGAGTGGAATTTCGAGAAAATAATAAGCCATGTAAAAGAACATTATTTAGAAGTAGAAACACTTAAAGATGCGGAATCTTCTACTTCACGAAACTTTAAAATACCAAACTATAAAGGTACTTTTGGTATAATACCAGCATTTACACGTACCATTTGTAACGACTGTAATAGAATTAGAATTACAGCAACAGGAATGTTTAAAAATTGCTTATTTGACGGCGGTGTTTTTAATGTGCGAGATTTTATGAGAGATGGAGCAAGTGATGATGAGCTAAAGCAATTATTTATTTCAACAGTTCATAAAAAACCTAAAAATGGTTTTATTGCTGAAGCAGCACGTGGAAACAGTGTTTCAGAAAGTATGTCTACTATTGGGGGTTAAAAATCAATTTAATATTAAAATACAAAATGTTGAGATTGTCCTAAAAGTAAATATTTCGTCAACCTGAACTTGTTTAAGGTTCTTATAATGAGTGATATAAATGTGTTGAGAATCTGAAATAAGTTAAGAATGTCGATTATCAAGATTACACTAACGATTTCTTTTATTTAAAATATATGAGCATAACTACAGTAAGTGAAGCATTAGAAATAGTTTTAAAAACTTCTAAAAATTTTGGAACTGAGGAAGTTAGATTTCTAAACACATTGGGAAGAATATTAAAAGAAGATATTGTTGCTGATCGTGATTTCCCACCATTTAATAGGGTAAGTATGGATGGAATTGCAATTAATGTTGAGGCATTTAACAAAGGGCAACGGTCTTTTAAAATTGAAGGAATTCAAGCAGCAGGAAGTGAGCAATTAGCAATGCTAAACCCAGAAAATTGTATAGAAGCTATGACAGGTGCAATAGCACCAAAAAACACAAATGCGGTTATTCAATATGAATTGTTAACTATTGAAAACGAAATTGCCACCATTAATTTAGATGCTGTTAAAAACTTTCAAAATATTCACTTAAAAGGATTAGATAGAAAGCAAGGTGACGTTTTAATAGCTAAAAACACGATAATATCACCTGCTGAAATTGGTGTATTTGCAACTGTTGGAAAAACAACTGTAAAAGTTGCAAAACAACCAAGAGTAATTATAATTTCAACTGGGAACGAATTGGTAGGAGTTTCTGAAACGCCAGAAGAACATCAAATAAGAAGAAGCAATGTTTTTACATTAGTTTCAATTCTGGAGAGATTAAATATTAAAGCTGAAACAGCACATATTTCTGATGATAAAAATTTACTTTTAAGTAAAATAAGTTCTTTTTTGAACAATTTTGATGTCTTATTATTTAGTGGAGCCGTTTCAAAAGGTAAATTTGATTTTATTCCTGAAGTTTTAAATGACTTAGGTGTTAAAAAACTATTCCACACAGTAAAACAAAGACCAGGTAAACCATTTTGGTTTGGAGAAAAAGGAAATAAAACTGTTTTTGCTTTTCCTGGAAATCCAGTTTCAACATTTACAAGTTGTTTAAAGTATTTTTATCCTTGGTATTATAAATCTGTTGGTTTAAATTTTGAAAATGAAAATCAAGCTATTTTAAGTGAAGATTACTTTTTTAAACCAGATTTAACTTACTTTTTACAAGTGAAAATCACTCAAAAAGAAGGGAAAATATATGCAACTCCAATTACAGGAAGAGGTTCAGCTGATTTAGCTAATTTAGTAGATTCTGATGCTTTTTTGGAATTACCAGAAGATAGAAGTAATTTTACAAAAGGAGAAGTATTTCCCCTAATAACGTATAGATAAAATATTGTTATTCTGAACTTGATTCAGGATCTTTAACTTATGGAAAAAGAATTTTCACATATCGGAGAAAAGAACACTCCAAAAATGGTAAATGTTGGTGATAAAAATATCACTAAACGTAAGGCTACCGCAAAAGCAACTATGTATTTGGGAACTGATATTATTGCTCATTTTGAAAACAATGAATTAACCACTAAAAAAGGACCAGTTTTTCAAACAGCGATTATTGCAGGAATTCAAGCGGTTAAAAAAACTTCTGAATTAATTCCTATGTGTCATCCGCTATTAATTAACGGAGTTGATATTGATATTGAAATTATTGACAATGAACACATAGAAATTTTCTGTACAGTTTTAATTGAAGGAAAAACAGGTGTTGAAATGGAAGCACTTACTGGCGCAAACATTGCTGCATTAACAGTGTATGATATGTGTAAATCCATTTCACAAAAAATGATAATTAAGGAAGTGAAATTGGTTGAAAAATCTGGAGGTAAAAGCGATATAAAAAATGGGTAAACATCAAAAACACGCAAAACTAAGATTAAGAGATAACGATAATTTTGCTCCAAACGAAATAGCTTTTGTTGGAACAAAATGTGATGTTATTTCAAATTTAGTACAACAGGTTTCTAAAAATTTAACAAATTATAAGCTTGCTTATTTTGATGCTTCTCATTCCAAAGATGTAGCAGTAAATGCTGTTGAAACTTTTACATTTCACTCTAAAGGAACTGCTGTAATTTCAATCAATTCTGAAGTCAATAAATTCAAACATCGTGTTCAATTTTCGCAATTTGATTTTGTATTTATTAATGGAAATCATTACGAAGGAGCCAAACAAATTTTGATTTTAGATAAAGATAAAGAAGCTTCTGTTTTAAAAAGATTAGACCAGTTAAACAATATTCAGTTTGTTATAAAATTAACTGATGATGTTGAGTTTTTCAATTTTTTAGAAGAAAAAAATCCTCAAATTAAAAACTTGTTATGTTATAATATTAACGAAACTGATAAAATTTCAAAACATATTGAAAATTTAATTAAAGAAAAAATTGCGCCAATTCAGGGATTGGTATTGGCTGGTGGAAAAAGTACCAGAATGGGAACTGATAAAGGAACTTTAAACTTCTACGGTAAAAATCAACGCGATATTGCAATTGATTTATTAGAAAAAAACCATTTAAAAACATTTTTATCTGTTAGAGAGGAACAAGAAATTGGTGTTGAGAGTAAAATTACAGATAAGTTTGTTGGTTTAGGTCCGTTTGGAGCTATTTGTTCAGCTTTTCAAGAAAATCCTGATGTTGCTTGGTTGGTAATTGCAACTGATTTGCCATTTGTAAATGATGAAGTAATTCAATTGTTATTAAAACATAGAAATCCTTCAAAGGTGGCTACAACTATTAAAGGAAAAGATAAACAATTTCCTGAGCCTCTAATTACTATTTGGGAACCAAAAAGCTATACTTTATTGTTAAATTATTTAACGCAAGGGTATTCTTGCCCAAGAAAAGTATTGATAAATTCTGATGTTGAAATTGTTGAAATTGATGATAGTTTTATTAGAAATATAAATACTCCTGAAGAATTTAAAGCTGCCCACAAAGAAATAAATGACTAAAACAATTCACGTTTTAAACGGCGATAGCACTGCACAAATTCTTGAAAAATCTGGAATTAAAGGTGATGTTGTGGTTTGGAGAGAATTACTTTGTGATGGACCTTTACATAAAGAAGTTGGGAGTGATAAATTTTGGACTAGAAGATATACTTATTTTAAAAATGAATTTGCTGTAGAACGATTAGAATATTACGATAAAACCATTAAAGAAATTGTAAAATTAGAAGATTTATCAGGTTATGATAATGTAGTTTTGTGGTTTGAATTTGATTTATTTTGTCAAATAAACTTGTTGGCTTTGTGTACTTATTTAGTAGATAATTATGTAAAAAAAGCAAACTATCATTTAATTTGTACAGGTAAAGAAAAGGATAAAAAACAGCTTCAGTTATTATCAGATTTTTCTCCAGAAGAGTTTATAATATTATATGATCATAAAATTTTATTAAGTAAAGCTAATTTGGAATTTGCTAAGGAAAGTTGGGAGCTATACGTTGATAACTGTCTCTTATACACATCT
>SDWL01000436.1 GCA_004195315.1 Lutibacter sp. | reverse complement strand
AGATGTGTATAAGAGACAGCATAATTTCATGTGAGCCTGAATTGAATTGCCCATAACTTGAAACTGTATGGTCATAAGCATAACCAATTCTAAAATCTTCATTTATATTAAATCCAACCATACCACTTATTGAATCGTTAAATCTATAAGATAATCCAACTTCAAATTTATCGCTAAATAACAAATTTCCAGAAAGATCAACAGATAATGGTGCACCAGAAGTAGCTTTTATCATAGTTGATGGTTTTAATTTTAAATTATCAGAAATATCAAACACATATCCAGATGTTAAAAAGTAATGCATCTTTTCAGAAGCAGAACTTACAACTCCACCATCATTTTCTAAGTGTCTAGTTTCTAAGAAATTTGGCGCAGAAAAACCAACATAAAAGTTATTTGTATAATAGTATATCCCCGCTCCAAAATTTGGAGAAGTCTTATGAATAGGAATATTTAATGGGTCTGAAGGTTCGTTTGTAATTAAATCTTTAACATCTAAAAATGAAACCCCAGCTTTAACACCAAAAGCTAGTCTGCCTTCACCCGAAGTAATAATTGTGTAAGAGAAATCTGCAAATATACTATTTTCCTTAACTGGTCCTATCTCATCATTAATTATAGATAAACCTAACCCAACAGCTTTTCCCACTGGAGAATGTAAGGATAATGTAACTGTTTTTGGAGCTCCATCAACACCAACCCATTGTGTTCTTCCTAATAAACCAATACTTGTAATTCCTTTAGAGCCTGCATAAGCTGGATTTATCACATTCATATTGTACATATACTGGGTATATTGCGCATCCTGCTGACCAAATATGGTGGTAATGGAAATAAAGGTTAGAACTCCTAAAAGTAATTTTATTTTTTTCATAAATTTAATTTAAAAATTTAATAGGAGAACGTAATTCTATTTTACGCTCTCCCAAAATTAATGTGTTATTTTCTTAAATAGATCCAGCCTGTTTTAGGTTTTCTCTCATCATTATTAAAGTAAACTGTATAGAAATATGTTCCAGTAGGAAGGTCTAAATTATTAAAATTCCATCTTCCATCTGAGAAACCATTCCACCATACAGGTGTTTGATTAGGATTCCCATTATGTTTATATTCATATACTTTGTTTCCATACCTGTTCACTATTTCCATACTAAATCTTGGATACAAAACTTCTAAATATTTAATTTCAAATAAATCATTTATCCCATCGCCGTTAGGTGTAAATTCTTCTGGAAAAGTAATAAGTGAAATTGGGTTTGTTGTAACTTCATCTTGGTCATTTTCTGAAGAATCACCATTACCTGGTATAGAATTTGGGTCTTTTTGATCTGCAGTATAAACTTCAGAAATATTTGTATAATCACCTGATGCATTCACTTTAGCTGTAATTGTTAGTAGTTCATTTAAACCATTTCCTACATTTCCAACTGTCCATATTCCTGTAATACTGTCATAAGTTCCTACAGAAGCATCATAACTTATATAGGTGTAACCAGATGTTAATTGATCCATTACACTTACTCCTGTTGCATCACTCGGACCATCTGGAGTGTCTACCTTTGTTGAGACGATTTTTATCCGCCCATAAATTATATATTTGACTTATGGCAAAAAAGTATGACAATGAATTTAAGGTTATGATA
>SDWL01000057.1 GCA_004195315.1 Lutibacter sp. | reverse complement strand
AAATAACATCTATATTATTGAGTACAACGGGATTTTATAAGATTTGTTTGATTGGGAAATCGGATATTTTTCGGTTGTAGCAAATCGTTAGTTGAATGTTTGTCGGTTCGTTATTTAGTTTAAATGTAAGCATAATTTTTATGAGGTGTTAGCAATAGTTTTTAATTGTTTTCAAATTTCACTTCTCTACATTCAATTCTTAAATCTAAAATTAATCCACGAAATCCAGTCATTGTAATTAATTAAAAAAATATTAAGAGTACAATAAATGCAATAGCAATTAACCAAAACCATCCTAAAAATCTAACATCTTTTTTGCTGAGCCATTTTCTCTTTTTCATTTCTTTCTGAGCTTTATCAAAGTATTTGTTTCTCAAATTTAAGAAGGGAATTAATACAAGATATTGGAGCGTGCTGAAAATGAAAATAGACTCATCATCAATAATGTTTAGAAGGATAAAAATAATGTTTAAAAGGACAATTAAATGAAATGTAATCGAATATAAAATGTTAGATTTTTTTGATAGAATAAGATATGACTCAATAAGTGAAAAATTAAAAATGAAGTAAAACATAGATTTAAATGCTGGATTAATCATATTGTTTTTTCCATCATCTATGTATTTCCAACTCTTGTAAAAAAAGTATAATTGGTACAATCCACCAGTAAAAAAACACATAAATAAAAAAGGAATAATTCCTTGATAATTGGAATATTCACTTACTTGGTCATAGTTTATCGGTTGTACTTTCTTTTTTTGAAGACCAAGTACATCAACATTTAAAGGCTCAATTATTTCTTCGTGAGTTTTGATATCAGATTTTTTTTAATTATTGCTAACATTATTTGTAATTCATAGATAACTGAATACGCTTTCTGGCAATATCAACCTCCATTACTTTTACTATAACTTGTTGGTGTAAACTTACAATTTCACTAACATCACTCACAAATTTATCTGTTAAATTGGAAACATGTACCAAACCACTTTCTTTAATCCCAACATCAACAAAGCATCCAAAATTGGTAATATTATTTACAATTCCAGGTAATAACTGACCTTCATGTAAATCATTTATGGTTCTTATATTTTCATTAAAAGTAAATACTTTAGCAGTTTGGCGAGGGTCTAAACCTGGTTTTTCTAACTCAGAAATAATATCTTTTAATGTTGGTAAACCAACTTTAGCAGTGCAATAGTTTTGTAATTCTAAATTTTGCAAAATTTCTTTATTGCCAATTAATTCAGAAATAGATGCTTTTTGGTCTTTAGCCATTTTAGTAACAATGGCATAACTTTCAGGATGTACAGCTGAATCATCTAACGGATTATTCCCATTTTTAATTCTTAAAAAACCGGCACCTTGTTCAAAAGCTTTATCTCCTAAACGTGGAACTTTTTTTATGTCATTTCGTGAAATAAACGCACCATTTTTAGTTCTAAATGCTACAATAGTATCTGCAAGCTTTGGGCCAATTCCAGACACATAACTTAACAGTGAATTACTAGCAGTATTTATATTTACACCAACCGTATTTACACAACTTTCAACAACAATATCTAATGAGTTTTTTAATTTAGTTTGATCTACATCGTGCTGATATTGTCCTACACCAATTGATTTTGCATCAATTTTTACCAATTCAGCCAACGGATCTGCTAATCTTCTACCAATAGAAACAGCTCCTCTTACAGTAACATCGTAATTTGGAAATTCATCCCTAGCAATTTTTGAGGCTGAATAAATAGAGGCGCCTGCCTCACTTACTACAAAAACCTGTATATCTTTATAAAATTTTATTTTCTTAATTAATTGTTCAGTTTCACGTGATGCAGTTCCGTTTCCAATAGCAATTGCTTCAATTTTATATGCATCAACTAATGAACTTATTTTTTTAATAGCTCCTATTTGGTCATTTTGTGGTGCATGCGGATAAATATTCTCATTATATTCCAAACCTCCTTGAGCATTTAAACAAACCACCTTACAACCCGACCTGAAACCTGGATCAATAGCTAAAATAGTTTTTTCCCCCAACGGTGAACCTAACAATAATTGCTTTAAATTTTTAGCAAAAACTAGAATAGCATTGTCATCTGCTTTTTCTTTAGCAGCCTTTAAAATTTCGTTTGATAAAGCAGGAAATAACAATCTTTTATAGGAATCTTCAATAGCTAATTTAATTTGGGAGGCACAATCGTTATTAGAATTTATAATTCTGTCTTCAATTTTATCTAAAGCTCTTTCTTTGTCTATTTCAATTTTTACACGAATAAATTCTTCATTTTCGGCTCTTAAAATTGCTAATAATCGATGTGATGGGCAACGGTTTAAACTTTCGGACCAATTAAAATAATCTCTATATTTTTGAGCTTTTTCATCATCTACTTTTGCTTTTGTTGCTTTAGTATTTATGGTTGCAAATTTTTCTAACTGATAACGAATATTGTTTCTAACATCTGTTCGTTCATTAACCCATTCTGCAATAATATAACGAGCGCCTTCTAAAGCATCATCTTCATTTTCTATATTCTCATTTAAATAGTTGGTAGCTATAAAATCAATGTTATTTGCCCGCTGACTCATTATAATTTTAGCCAATGGTTCTAAACCGTTTTTACGAGCAGTTTCAGCTTTTGTTTTGCGCTTTTTCTTGTACGGAAGGTAAATATCTTCTAAAGTAGTTAAATCGTTTGTGAATTCAATTTTTCGTTTTAACTCATCGGTTAAAACTTGTTGTTCTTCCAAAATTTTTAAAATAGTAACCTTTCGTTTTTCTAACTCTTCAAACTGAGATTTATACTTAACAATATCTCCTATTTGAACTTCATCTAAATTTCCTGTATGCTCTTTTCGGTAACGTGAAATAAACGGAATGGTACAATCATCATTTAATAATTGAATGGTGTTTTTAATTCCATTTTCTGGAAGATTTGTTTTTAGTTTTATAAAATTTAGTAATTGCATTTGTTAAAAAGTATTAAAAATTAAATAACTAGTCTTTAAAAAAAAGAAGTCCGTCGTCCTGAATTTATCTATAGGATTCACCAACAATAAGGGTGCTTAAACAAGTTCTGCATCTCAAATTGTTGATTTAAGAGGTTTTTTTTGATTTTATAAAGTTTAATAATAGCATTTAGATTTTAGCATTTAGTAAATAGTTTACAATCTCAAAAAAAAGTCAAATTTAAAACTGCTTTCTGAGACTGTAACAACAGGCTATTTATTTAACTCACCTGTTCACCATTAGCAACAGAATCATTTTCAGGTTCAATAAATGCTAATTTCCCATCAGGAGTATCAGTCATTAAAATCATTCCTTGGCTTTCAATTCCTTTTAAAACACGAGGAGCTAAATTTACTAAAACGGTTACTTTTTGACCTATAATATCTTCAGGTTTAAAGCTTTCTGCAATTCCAGATATTATAGTTCTTATGTCTAAACCAACATCAACTTTTAATTGTAGTAATTTTTTAGTTTTTGGGACTTTTACAGCTTCCAAAATAGTTCCAACTCTAATATCTAACTTCGTAAAATCATCAAATTGAATGGTTTCTTTTTGAGGTTCAACCACTTTGTTTTCTGCTTCGTTAGCTTGTTTTGTAGCTTCTAATTTATCTAATTGAGCTTTAATTTCTTCATCTTCAATCTTTGCAAATAATAATTCTGCTTTTCCAATTTGATGGTTTGAAGCAATTAACTCTTCCGTTTCAGCAATGTCATCCCAAACTACATTTTTGAAAATATTTAAAATACCTTCTAATTTAGCGGCCGTAAACGGTAAAAATGGTTCACAAACAACTGATAATCCTGCTGCAATTTGCAAAGCGACATACATCACGGTTTTTACACGTTCCGGGTTTTCTTTTACAACTTTCCAAGGTTCTTCATCTGCCAAATATTTATTTCCTAAACGTGCTAAATTCATCAATTCTTGTGAAGCTTCTCTAAAACGATAACGATTTATTGAACTTGAAATAACTGAAGGAAATTTTTGCAATTTTTCTAATGTTTCATTATCAATATCAGAAAATTCGTTTGGTTCAGGAATAATTCCATCATAATATTTATTGGTTAGTACTACTACTCTATTTATGAAGTTTCCAAAAATAGCAACCAACTCATTATTATTTCTAGCCTGAAAATCTTTCCAAGTAAAATCGTTGTCTTTTGTTTCTGGCGCATTTGCAGTTAATGCATAACGCAACACATCTTGCTTATCAGGGAAATCTTCTAAATATTCGTGCAACCAAACTGCCCAATTTTTAGAGGTTGAAATCTTGTTTCCTTCTAAATTTAAAAATTCGTTTGCAGGTACATTTTCAGGTAAAATATAGCTTCCTTCTGCTTTTAACATTGCAGGGAAAATAATACAGTGAAATACAATATTATCTTTTCCAATAAAGTGAATTAATTTGGTGTTTTCATCTTTCCAGTACGGTTCCCAATCTTTTCCTTCTCGTTCAGCCCATTCTTTAGTTGAAGAAATATATCCAATAGGTGCATCAAACCAAACATATAAAACTTTTCCTTCAGCACCTTCAACTGGTACAGGAATTCCCCAATCTAAATCACGTGTTACAGCTCTTGGTTTTAAACCATCATCTAACCATGATTTTACTTGTCCTAACACATTGGTTTTCCAATCGTTTTTATGTCCTTCAACAATCCATTCTCTAAGCCATTTTTCATATTTATCTAATGGTAAATACCAGTGCTTAGTTACTTTGGTTGTTGGTACATTTCCTGTAATTGCAGATTTAGGATTTATTAAATCTGTTGCATTATGACTTGTTCCACAACTTTCACATTGATCTCCATAACTTTCTTCATTTCCACATTTTGGGCAGGTTCCAACCACAAATCTATCCGCTAAAAACTGATTTGCTTCTTCATCGTACAATTGTTCGTTAGATTCTTCAATAAATTTACCTTCATTGTATAATTTCTTAAAAAATTCTGAAGCCGTTTCATGATGCACTTTTGCTGAAGTACGCGAATAATTATCAAAAGAAATTCCAAAATCTTGAAATGACTTTTTAATAATAGCATGGTATTTATCTACAACATCTTGTGGTGATACACCTTCTTTTTTTGCTTTTATAGTAATTGGCACACCATGTTCATCAGATCCACAAATGTAAATCACATCATTTCCTGTGTTACGTAAATACCTTGCGTAAATATCTGCTGGTACGTAAACACCAGCTAAATGTCCAATATGAACAGGCCCGTTAGTGTATGGTAATGCTGCTGTAATTGTATATCTTTTTGAATTGCTCATTAAAATTTATTTAAGAAAGTACAAAAATAAGGATTATTGTTGATTTTTAGATTTGTTTATGAATTGAATTATAAGTGAAATCTTTAAGAGCTATAAATTAGGGTTTTTACATATTAATAGTATTTTTACATAAAAGAGTCATTATGTTACAAAAAAGTCAATTTAAACTATTTCAATTAATAATTATCGTCCTAGCTTTTAGTTCAATTTCATATTCACAAAATCTTATGATTCCTAAATCTCTTGAAAAACCGGCTTATTTAAAAGCTGGAGATACCATTGCTATTGTTGCTCCAGCTGGTATTTTAAAAGATCAAGAACCTATTACGCAAGCTGTAAAACTTGTTGAAAGCTGGGGTTTAAATGTTGTTTTAGGAAAGCATCTCTTTGGAACTAATTTTCACTTTTCAGGAACTGAGAATGAACGTATTGAAGATTTCCAAAGTGCTTTAGATGCAAAAAACGTAAAAGCAATTTGGTGTGGAAGAGGTGGTTATGGTACTGTTAGAATTATTGATGGTTTAGATTTTACTGAGTTCAAAAAACATCCAAAATGGATTATTGGATATTCAGATATTACCGTTTTACACAGTCATGTTCATAATTTAGGTTTTGAAACTTTGCATGCAATAATGCCTATAAATATGAAAGTTGAAGAAAGAGATAGAATTAAAACAGTTAAAACATTTAAAAAAGCAATTTTTGGGAAAGATATAAATTATAAAATTCCAACGTCAAACTACAACAAAATAGGTGAAGCAAAAGGTCAGTTAGTTGGAGGTAACCTCGCTATATTACAAAGCTTATTAGGTTCGGTTTCTTCTATAAATACGAAAGGGAAAATATTGTTTATTGAAGAAATAGGAGAATACTTATATAGCATTGATAGAATGATGTATGCTTTAAAACGCAGTGATTATTTTAAAGAATGTAACGGATTAATTATTGGAGATATTTCTAATATTAAAGATAATTCTACACCTTTTGGACAAACTTTTGAAGAAATTATTTTAGAGGCAACTAAAGAATATAATTTTCCCATTTTGTTTGGTTTTCCAGCTGGACATGAAGATATTAACAAAGCTATATTTTTAGGAAGGGAAATTGAAATGAAGGTTAGAAAACAAAAATCTACTGTAACGTTTAGTGATTAACATAGAGCTTCATTTAGTAAATCAACTTAAAAAAATGGCTACTCACAACGAATTAGGAAAAAAAGGAGAAGAACTGGCGGTGCAGTTTCTTAAAAAAAACGGTTATAAAATTTTAGAGCTTAACTGGCGCTTTAAAAAAGCTGAAGTTGATATTATTTCACAAAAAAATAATATTTTAGCTGTTGTAGAAGTTAAAACACGTTCTTCCAATTATTTTGGAAATCCACAAGATTTTGTGAATCCTAAAAAAATTCAATTATTAGTGGATGCCATCAATGAATATGTTATTTCCAAAAATTTAGATGTGGAAGTACGGTTTGATATTATTGCGATTTTAAAAAATAAAAACACTTTTGAGATTGAACATTTGGAAGATGCATTCCTACATTTTTAATCTTCAAAAAAAGCTTTTGTATCTCTGAAAAATTCAGGTTTTGCTATTATTATTTTTGTTTTATCTAATACAAAGTATGTAGGTGTTGATGTAATTTGATAATCTACTGCAATAGTGTTATGCCATTTATTTAAACCTAAAATATTAGTCCATTTTCTAAAATTTATGGTATGCTCTTTAAGCCCAATATCATCATTTTCTAAAGCAATTGCTATTACATGAATATTAGGTTCATCTTTTATAAATTCATATAACTGAGGAATTTCAACTAAACAATGAGAACAACTTGTACTCCAAAAAACTACAATATAATTTTCTGCAATATCTAATTCAGATAGTTTTTTAGTTACACCATTTTCCTCCCAGGTAATTTCTGGAGCCAATTTTCCAATAGCTAATTTTACTTTTTCCTGAACTTCATTAATTATAGTTTTATTTTTAACTTCTTCAGGGAGATTATTGTAATAATTATCAATAATAAAATCGATTAATATTGTATTCTCAATTTGAGCAAAATTATAAAGCAGCATGGTTAAAATTTTGCTTTGCAAATTAACATTTTGTATTCTTCTCAATACTTCATCAACTGCATTTTTGTACAATAAATTTTGAACTTGAACATCATCTGATCCATTTAAATAAAAAACATAGTCTGTTACTTTTCCACTTAAAAAAGTAGAATTTATAAGTTCTTCATCCTCAAAATTTATAAAATCAAAATAATGTAGTTTTTCACTATTTAAATATTCTTGTGGCGTTTGAATAAGATTTGGAGAATAATATTTACGACTAGCTTTTATATAATTATTAGCTAATTTTCCTTCCGTTTTTCCTTCAAAATTTGTTTGATTTTCATTAAAATTATGCAATGATTTGATGTATGAATTTTGCAAATTTTCTCTTTCTGTTTCATCCTCAATATTAAAAAATGAAATTTGATAAGAGCCCAATTCTTGTTGCCAATTAGCAGATTCAAACAAATATTTAGCATATTGTTGATTTTCTTCTGAAGTTAAAAATTCAACTGTTTCTGATGGATTTTCTGGATCAAATTTTAATGTTACACTTTCGTTATTATAAATAAAATCAATAAAACCATCATTTTGCTGCTTGTACATTAAACGATACATTCCTTTTGGTGTATTTTCAGGAAAATCAATTGAAAACTCGCCATTTTCTATAGTTACATTTTTTATGTACAATTGTTTTGCTCCTTTTAATTGATACAAAACTATCCAACTATAATCTTGCGCTGGATCAAGAGTTCCTTTCACATAGTTTTGACTCTGAATAGTGTAAGAAATTAGAACAATTATGAATAGAAGTTTTTTTAGCATACTCTTTTTTAAATGTTTTTTCAATAAACAGACCAAAAGTAACTATTTTTAGTTTTTGTAAATCAATTACGTTTGAGTTTAATAATAAAATTGTTAAGATAGTTGGTACTTATATAAAATTGAAATTTTAAAAGTGACTCAAAAGCTGGTTTTTTACTTAAATCACCTCTTTTTCTTTAAAATACATTACAATAGCTTCTTTCATCAATACAGTTTGCTCACCAGATTTTAAAGATGGTAGCTCTTCCAAAGTTTTAAAATGTGGCCATCCATCATCATCAAAAAAATCAAATTCATAATAACCAAAGGGTTCTAAAAGTCTACAAATTGCAATATGCATTAAATTAACTTTATCATCTTTTTTATATTCAATATTCCCTTTTCCTAATTCTTGCACGCCAATTAAATAAATAATTGCATCTAAATTTAGTTGCTCACCTTCTCCAAATTTATTTGCTAAAACACCTAATAATTGCTCGTAATCTACTTTTAATTTTTGATCTCTTGACATTTGAAATTTCTTGTTAGTCTGCAAATATACAAATCGATTCATGTATATTTACAAAAACTATTTTATGAATACTTTTGATATTATTATTGCTGCACTTTTAATCTTCGGATTTATTAGGGGTTTGTTAAAAGGTTTATTTGTTGAGGTAGCTTCATTAGTTGCCTTAATAGCTGGTGTTTATGGCGCTATTCATTTCTCGTATTTTGTAAGTAATTTGTTAGCTGAATACGTTTCTTGGGAAGAACGTTATATAACCATTGTATCTTTTGCAATTACTTTTGGTATTATTGTTTTAGTAATTGGGTTACTAGGTAAATTATTTACAAAAATTGCCGATTTTGCTTCTTTAGGTTTGATAAATAAATTATTTGGTGGCATTTTTGGTGCACTTAAAATTGGACTTATATTAAGTATTATTTTATTAATATTTACAAAGCTTAATAATACCATTACTTTTATTTCTGCTGAACAAAAAGATGCTTCTATACCTGTCTCTTATACACATCT
>SDWL01000435.1 GCA_004195315.1 Lutibacter sp. | reverse complement strand
TATGTTATCTGATAAATACATTTGGAGCTTTGAAAAATTTTTTGATTTATTTACTTGCAGGATTTATTACTTTAATTGCTTATTTAATTCAGATTATATTTTAATAAAACTGTTGGCAACACCTCATAAAATTTATGCTTACATTTAAACTAAATAACGAACCGACAAACATTCAACAAGCGATTTGCTACAACCGAAAAATCTCCGATTTTTAAGTCGCACAAATCTTATAAAAACTCGTTGCTAGTAACGGCGGACTTCAAACTGAAGTCCTATTTTGAGTATTTTAAGGTAAATAGTTTGACTGACTAAAACGAGTGCGGAAAATGATTGAAAATTGCTTCTACCCTATTTTAATTGAAACGGATTGATAATAAAATGATTGTAAAAATTGGAACGGTATGATTGAGCAATGAAACCGAAAAAACTCATTGAAACGGAATGATTTTTAACGCAATGACAAATTTGTCCTTTAAAAGCAACTGTTTGAGCAAAACGGCGGATTTGAGCAATGAAACCCAAAATATTGGAATGAAAAGAATAGTAAACTGACAAATTAAAACTAAAATGACAAATTCCAGGTTTTGCCAATTATGGCGGATTTGAATGTTGGAACGGATTGATTAATGAATTGATTGATAATTGGAACTCAAAACCGCTACTAGCAACAACGCACATAAAAAATTGCTTATTTCAGTAAATTTGAATGTTTTGTAAACAAAAAAATATTAAATTTAACGTTGAAAAATTGCGTTTTAAAACCCGCAACTTTCCATGTCCAAAACCGTTGTAAAATATATTAGCCAGAGGAAACTAAATAGAATAATCCAACTAATAACCCTTTTATTTTTTTCTGCCCTCTTTTTTAGTATTGAAACGTAAAATGATTAATTTTCTATAGTAAATCCATTATTATCAAAATCAAATTTCATTTCAAGTTGACCACTCTGTCTTGTTCTTAATTTATCAAATTGACTCCACATATGTTTCATATTATCAGATAATTGAAAAAGCGTAACTACTTGATTAATTTGAGCAGTTAAATGTGGATTCCCAATATCTTCTGTTAATAATTGGTGTAATCTTATTTTTTTAGTACCATCCTCATTTTTAGGAACATTAGATTCTAATTCTTTTAAAACTCCGTTTGGCAATTCTTCATAAACTAACTTCTTAGTCCAAGTTCCGATAACACCAGGTCTTTTTTTAATTCCTTTAACCGTAAAATCCCATCCATTAAGCCTGAATAATTCTTTATAAAATATATCTGGAAATCTTTTTTGCCAAGGTAAAAGCTCCTCACTAATGTATTGTTTAAGAATCTGCTGTAATTCATCTTTTTCTCTCAGATATTGATAACCCGTAGCTTCATCGACTAACGATATAATACTAGTCTTTAAGAATGCTTTGACTAGTATATCACTCTGTTCTCCTATATGAATCTGATTAGATTTTAAAATACCTTTATGTAAAGCTATAGAAAAAAGATGAGCAACTTGAGGTAATAATTCAGCTTTATATCCGATGCTTTTATTTCCGCTTAAATCAATAAATGGAATTGATTCTGAATTCTCTATAATCTCCTTACTTAATAGTGGTTTTAGATTGTTTGCAGTTAAAAATATGGGTATTTGGAATTCGTCATCATATTGCCTTCCTCCTTTAGCTTTACCAGTACGACCGATTGCTTTTAAGAATCCTATTC
>SDWL01000434.1 GCA_004195315.1 Lutibacter sp. | reverse complement strand
AATCATTACAGCCAACTTCTTCAGCTTTATTTTTTTCAGTATATTGTGCATAAGCAGTTTGAGCAATAATTATAACATCTTTATTAAATTCTCTAATTTGCTTGGTTACTTCATATCCATCTATATCAGGTAATTTTATATCCATTAAAATAATATCAATATCTGGGTTACTTTTAGCAAGTCCAAGTGCTTCTATACCACTACTTGCATTTAAAACATTTTTTGAGATACTCTGTAATATTTCCTCTAAATATATTTTTGAAATCTCATCATCTTCAACAATTAATATTTTAAGATCTTTAGTTTGGGGAATTGTAATTAACAACTCATTTTCATTTTCAGAATCACTTTTTATATCAAAAGAATTGCTTTTTGGTATTGTAACATAAAACTGAGTGCCTTTTCCTTCTTCAGACTCGAATCTTATTTTTCCACCTAACATTTTTACGTAGGCTTTTACTATTGCAAGACCCAATCCAGAGCCCTCGTGAGCTGCTTTGTCTTCAATATCAGCTTGTACAAAACGGTCAAAGATAAATGGTTGTCTGTTTTTTGGAATTCCAATACCTGTATCTTTTACAAGTAATTCAATATTTTCGTTTTTTGAAATATAACCAAATTCAATACTACCTTTATTGGTGAATTTTATAGCATTTTTTATTAGATTAGATGCAATTCCATAGATTTTATTGTGGTCGGTATGAATTATAGCTTCATTTTCTTGTAATTTATTTTTTATAGTTAGTGCAATTCCTTTTTTAATTGCTTCTTCATTAAAGAATAAGAAAAGCTCATCTAATTGATTATTAATAGCTACTTCTGAAATGCTAACTTCCATTAACCCCGATTCAATTTTTGAGATGTCCATAATATCATTTATGGTAGAAAGTAAACGTTTACCGCTTTTATCAATAACATTAATATATTTTGCTTTTTTTCCAGAACTAAGTTCAGGGCTCTTTAACAATTCAGAAAATCCCAAAATACCATTCATAGGTGTTCTAATTTCATGACTCATATTGGCTAAAAAAGCAGATTTTAAACGGTTACTTTCTTCTGCTTTTTCTTTTGAAATTAATAACCTTTCTTGGGTTTTTAGTAATTTTTCATTTTTTTCTTTCAGAAAAATTTCATTTTCCTTAATTTTTTCTTGCGCTTCTAATTGCTCTGTAATTTCAAGAGCTATAGACTGTATTCCAATTATTTTTCCACTATTATCCTTTAAAGGTGTATTAAACCAGCGGCAAGAAATATATGAACCATCCTTACGTATATTATTGTTTTTTGCATTAAAATCACCAGATATTCCTCTTTTTAGATTTTCCATTACCTCGTTAACAAGGATGCGTGCTTCTTTTGGTACAATAAAATTAATTGGGTTATTACCAATAATTTCTTTGCGACTAAAATTAAAAATTGTTTCGGCAGCACTATTCCACTCAACAATATTCATATTTGTGTCCCAAAGTATGTAGGCCGTAGGCATATTTTCAATACTCAGGCGTAATTGTGAGTTAATTTTTCTTAATTTTTCTTCACTTTTTTCTACTTTTATTTTGGCTTTTATTAATTCGTTTTCTATATGTTTTAGTGAGGTAATATCCGTTAAAGAAACACTTACTTTCCCAGAGTCATCTATCTTCGCTAGTGTTAATAACTGTCTCTTATACACATCT
>SDWL01000433.1 GCA_004195315.1 Lutibacter sp. | reverse complement strand
AGATGTGTATAAGAGACAGTTAATACAATATTTCAAAAAACACATCTATAAAAAAGCCCTTATTACTGGACATACTGATAATTTAGGTTATTTTCAAAATAATTTAATTATTGGATTAAAAAGAGCTAATGAAGTGAAAGACTATTTTATTAATAATGGCATAAATGCTGCTAAGTTTGAAACTTTATCTAAAGGAGAATCAGAACCTGTTGCAGAAAAATTTACAGAAAAAGGAAGAGCTAAAAACCGAAGAATAGAAATCACAATTAATTAAATATTACCTTTATGCTTTTATCAATATTTTCAAATCCAAATACAGTACATTTAATTGAATTTTTCTTTTGGTTGTTAAGTGCTTTTTTGATAGGTTTATTTTTTGGAAGATTCATTAAAACTAAAGAAATAAAGAGTCATAATAATACAAATATTGTGGAACATGAAGATATAAATATTATAGATGACATTTCTAAAATTAGAGCAACTCAAACTTTTAAACGTGGTGGTGTAGAAATGATAGGAACCGTTACTTCTAATCCTCAAAATGGAATGAATTTCAATAGAATTGGTTTAGCTACATCTCATGACAAAGATGATTTACAACTAATAAAAGGTATTGGCGTAATGGTTGAGGAAAAATTAAACGATATTGGAATTTTTACATTTAAACAAATTAGTAATTTTAACGGTAAAGATATTCATAGACTTACTGATCTAATAAAATTTTTCCCAGGCAGAATTGAACGAGATGATTGGGTTGGACAAGCCTATAATTTATTAAATGAAAAAAAAGAATAAATTCTATTCTTCTTTATAACGTTCCATCTCTCTATCATAAAACTCTGTTGCCTCTTCAATAAGTACCGCTACTTGTGTTTCTAACTCTTCCTGATCAGCTCCATCAAAGTCTTCAAACCACTCAATTTCATCGTCAACTAAGTTGATAACAAAACGTGGAAACTCAGTATGGATAACAAAAATATCTTCTTTACAGTCTGTGTTATCTCCTATTAAAAATTTAGGTAAGTTCATTTTTTTCTTTTATTAATTTATTTGACAAATAGTTAAATCTAAAAAACAGCATTATGGCTGAACTTGTTAGCGCGATTAGTAAACCAATCCAAATTCCTAAAGTTCCAAGAACATTTTCTTTTCCTAAATAATAACATATTGGAAATCCAATAATCCAATATGCAATAAACGACAATACTGAGGGCATTTTCACATCTTGCAACCCTCTTAAAGCTCCTAAAATAACAGCTTGTAACCCATCTGACAATTGAAATAATCCAGCAATTATTAATAAGCTAGATGCTATTGAAATTACTTCTAAATTATCAGTAAACATCCAAGGTAAAATATCTTTAAATACCATAAATCCTATTGAAAAGGTAAACATTACAATGAATATTAAAATAAAATTTGAAAAAGCAATACGCCTTAATTCTATATAATTTTTCAAACCTTTTTGATTACCAACTCTTATTGTTGAAGCCACACCTATACCAACCGCAATCATAAATGTAGTTGAAGCTAATTTTAAAGCAATTTGATTTGCTGCTTGAGGAAATGCGCCTAAAGTACCAGCTAACAAGACTGATGCTGTGAATAAGCCAACTTCAAAAAGCATTTGTAACGCAGTAGGAAAACCTAAATTCATTATTT
>SDWL01000432.1 GCA_004195315.1 Lutibacter sp. | reverse complement strand
AGATGTGTATAAGAGACAGATATAAAATAGAATCTCGATATTTATCTCGGCCTCATAAAACTTTGGTTAAAACAATAGGCGAGAGAGCGTATATATTTTAGGGGTAGAAGCATTCTTTCCACTGCATCAACTCGCTCAAAAGTGCAAAGATTCTCAATCTTTGCAATTTATGCCGTCTAAAATATAGCGAATAAGCCACGTGACAAAGGAAATTATCCAGTGGATGATTGCTTTTGGTGGCGAGCAGGTAGCGTTGGCATTTTTTTGTTTCTCCAACGCGCCAACTCACTCAAAATTATAAAGATTCTCAATCTTTATAATTTGTGCCGTATCAAGAAAAAAAGATAAGCATAATAAAAGAAAGCTTAATTGGAAACGGGATTTAAGCAAGTGTTTAGAAATTATCTGGTACAATAATTTTAAACTATTGCGCCAACTTAACGAGAACATTCTGAAAACTTTTATAACGAGAATATGCTTAAATATTCAAAATAAAATTGTGAAACTAAAAGGTTAGCTTTTAGTTTGGCGTTGGCAAGCGGCTGCAAATTGTGTGTAAAATAAATTGTGATAACAATTTGGTTTTACAAAACAATAAAGTGTTTGACAGCGGCAACTACGAAGTAATCACGAACACAGCTTTATAAAATAAAAAGGCTGTGAGTAATTTAACATAATGACAAATTATAGCTACAAATTAATTAACGAGAACTTTTCTGAGAATCGCGTATTTAAAATTTTCTTAACCCAAGTACTAAATATCGTATAGAAATAAAAGGTTTCTGGGATATTTAACATACGAGTTTATAAAATTGATTTAGTATCAATTTTATAAATCTGCGAGGATGATGCGGCTGAAAAATTATAACTATCAAATTGCTTAAACAGCTATAAAAATGAAAATGTCATAATTTGTATTATAATGTTCTGCGTTATGTTACTTTGCTTTGGCTAAAAGCAAAGTATTACTTTTCATTTTATGAAAAGTTTTATACCAAAAAGTTTCTTCTACATTGTTAAAGGAACACTTTTTACACGACGACGTAGGAGGAAAGTGTAATGTGTGTGAAATGGTATTAAAAAATAGAACTCAAATCCATTAATCATAATTAATATACTCTTATTTTTAAAGGAGTCATACCTATAGAAATTTCCATTAGAATTTTACATAAAGATAAAAATAAATTCATTAATTTTGGACATTAGTCAATGATTTAATGGTAAATATTAAGGTTTTGATTGCTAGAAATAACTAATACTCCTTAATAATCAATTTAAAATATGGACAAATTCAAAACAATTCAAGACTATTTAAGAGCACTAAACATAGCGCATATTCAAAAACACAAAGCGTTTAGTATTAATAAATTAGAGGATGACTCCAATGAAACCCCAAATAAACTAGGCCCTTATAAAAACAATTTTTTTGAAATAGTTTTTTCTAAAAATGATAGTGCTAAAGTTGCTATTGGTACTACTAATTTTAAAACGGAAAATAAAAACAGCCTTTCTTTTTCTGCACCTAATCAATCTATTTCTTTTGACATACAGGATGGTTCAAAAGCCACGGGTTATGTTGTTCTTTTCACATTAGATTTTCTAAATTTTTCGGACAGCCTATATGCTGTCTCTTATACACATCT
>SDWL01000056.1 GCA_004195315.1 Lutibacter sp. | reverse complement strand
TATTAAAATACTATGGAATTAAAATTAAAAAAGCCTCTAGTCTTTTTCGATTTAGAAACAACTGGAATTAATATTGCAAAAGACAGAATTGTTGAAATATCAATATTAAAAGTATTTCCAAACGGAAATAAAGAAAGTAAAACATGGTTGGTAAACCCTGAAATGGAAATACCAAAAGAATCTTCTGATATTCATGGTATTACCAATGAAAAAGTAGTTACAGAGCCAACTTTTAATGAGTTAGCACAACAAGTAAGTGAGTTAATTGAAGGTTGTGATTTAGCAGGATTTAATTCTAATAGATTTGATATTCCTTTGTTGGCAGAAGAAATGTTAAGAGCTGAGGTGAATTTTGATATGAAAGATAGAGTGGCTATTGATGTTCAGGTTATTTTTCATAAAAAAGAAGAACGTACTTTAAGTGCAGGTTATAAATTTTATTGTGGTGAAAGTTTAGAAAACGCACACTCTGCCGAAGCTGATACACTTGCTACTTATGAAATTTTAAAAGCGCAATTAGACAAATACGATGATTTAGAAAATGACGTGAAATTTTTAAATGAATATTCAACGTTTAATAAAAGAGCAGATTTTGCAGGTTTTATTCTTTTTAATGATGAAGGAGAAGAAATTTTTACTTTTGGGAAATACAAAAATCAAAAAGTGAAAGATGTTTTAAAAAAAGATAAAGGATATGCTTCTTGGATACAAAATGCAGATTTTCCGTTATATACAAAAAAGGTGTTAGCTGAAATAAAAGAAAAAACTTTTCCAAGGAAAAAGTTTAGTACAGTTGATGATTTAAAGAATAAATTCAATCAAAAAATATAAATATGTTAGTGAATTTTGAAAGTTTAGCGGACTCTTCTAAAATATGGATATATCAGTCAAATAGAGGCTTTTCTGATAAAGAACTTGATATAATTTGTTCTAAAATTGAAAGCTTTATTGCAGAGTGGAAACGACATGGAGATGGCTTAAAAGCTTCATACCAAATTAAATACAATCAATTTATTATTTTGGCAGTAGACGAAGATTATAATGAAGTTTCGGGTTGCTCTATTGATTCTTCGATTAATTTAATGAAACAATTTGAAAGAGCATTTGATATAGATTTAACTAATAAACTTAATGTTTCATTTAGGGATAATGATAATATAAATATAATTAGTTTACCAGATTTTCAAAATTTTGCTAAGCAGAATAAAATAACTTCTAACACAGTAGTATTTAATAATATGATTTCAATGAAGGCTGATTTAGCTGAAAATTGGGAAGTAACAGCTGATAAAAGTTGGCATAAACGTTTTTTAGTTAATTAGATAAAAGTAGTTTAGAACACCATCAATTATTTTTCTTATTAAACATAACTCCAACAATTATAAATTGTTAGGAATATATATACATATATATAATTCTACAGTTAAAGATTAAGATAAATGATAAAAAGAACATTGTACATATTAATAGTATTAAATAGCGTTGTTTTACAAGCGCAAAAATTTGACCCATTAGTGGCTACAGACTCTTTAGCTCAAACAAAATGGGTTGATACTTTATTAAATAATATGACAATTGATGCTAAAATTGGGCAATTATTTATGGTTCAAGCATATTCAAATAAAGATGAAAAGCATATTGATTTTATTGAAGGATTAATTGAGAAATACCAAATAGGTGGGCTTATTTTTATGCAAGGAACTCCTGAAAAACAAGCTAAATTAAATAATAAATACCAATCCATTTCTAAAATTCCACTGCTTATTGGTTTTGATGGTGAATGGGGATTGAATATGCGATTGAAAAATACCTACCGTTTTCCTTGGAATATGACATTAGGTGCTATTAGAAATAATAAATTGATTGAAGATTTTGGAGAGCAAGTAAGTAAACACTGTAAACGACTTGGAATTCACATTAATTTTGCACCAGTTGTTGATATTAATATAAATCCAGAAAATCCCATAATAGGGAACCGTTCCTTTGGAGAGAAGAGAGAAAATGTCACTGAAAAAGCATCAGCATTTATAAAGGGAATGCAAAGTCAACAAGTATTAGCAAACGCAAAACATTTCCCTGGGCATGGAGATACTGAAACAGATTCACATAAAGCACTACCAATTTTAGATTTTAATATTGAAAGATTAGACTCTATAGAGTTATATCCTTATAAACAATTGTTTAAAAGTGATTTAGCTAGTGTAATGGTAGCGCATTTAAGTGTAAAAGCACTTGAACCGAATGAAGAATTACCAACATCATTGTCTTATAAAGTAGTTACAGGGTTGTTAAAAGAAGAGCTAAATTTTAACGGATTAATTTTAACGGATGCTTTAAATATGAAAGGTGCAGCCAATTATGCAGAACCTGGAGATATTGATTTGGCTGCGATTCTTGCAGGAAATGATATTTTATTAATTCCCGAAGATGTTCCTGCTGCTATTGCAAAAATAAAAAATGCTTTGACAGAGAAAATTATTTCTGAAGATCGATTAGATTATTCTGTTAGGAAAATTTTAAAAGCGAAGTATTGGGCAGGTTTAAATGAATTTAAATTAGTTGAATTAGAAAATTTACAAGAAGATTTAAATTCAGTTTCAGATGAGTTATTGCATCGGAAATTGGTTGAAAATTCTATTACATTGTTAAAAAATGAATCTTTAATATTTCCTATTCAAAATTTAGATAAAAAGAAAATAGCGTATGTTAAACTAGGAGATGCAGAAAATAATGATTTTGTAACTATGCTAAAGAATTACACAAATGTTGATGTGGTTTCAGGCAAAAATTTAGATGAATTAATTTTTAAATTAAAACCGTATAATGTAGTTATTGTTGGTTACCATAAATCAAATTTAAATCCTTGGAAAGACTATAAATTTAAAAATGTAGAACTGGTTTGGTTACAGGAAATAGCAAGAACTAATACTGTTATTTTAAATGTTTTTGCAAGTCCATATAGTTTATTACAACTCAAAACTTTTGAAAACATTAACGGATTGTTACTTTCTTATCAAAACAGTAAAATTTCTCAGGAAATTTCGGCTCAAATGATTTTTGGAGCTATGGAAACGAAAGGAAAACTTCCAGTATCAATAAAAAATATATTTTCTGAGGGTCATGGTTTAATGTCAACTTCATTAAAACGTTTGGCATATTCTATTCCAGAAGATGTTGGTTTAAGCAGTGATAAATTAAAAAGAATTGACTCATTAGCTAAAGTTGTTGTAAAAGAAAAAATGGCTCCTGGCTTACAAGTTTTAGTTGCTAGAAAAGGGAAAGTAGTGTATCAAAAAAACTTTGGTTTTCATACAGATGAAAAAAAAGTTTCTGTTAAAAATGATGATATTTATGATATTGCTTCCATGACTAAAATTTTAGCTTCATTGCCACTTATTATGGAACTTGAGGAAAAAGGAGCTTTGAATTTAGGTAGCACCTTGGGACATTTAATTCCTAAATTTAAACTTACTAATAAAGATACTTTAACTGTTAAGGAAGTGCTTTCTCATTATGGAAGATTAAAGGCTTGGATTCCATTTTATTTACACACGTTGGATAGTCTTACCAAAAAACCTTCAGAAGAATTTTATAGAGGAGAAAAATCAAGTAAATTCAATATTAAAATTACAGATAAACTATTTTTGAGAAGCGATTATGGCTCTATAATGATGGATAGCATTGTTAGTGCAGATCAGCGTTTAAAAATTGGATATAAATATAGTGATTTACCTTTTTATATTTTTAAAAAATATATTGAGAACTATTATAAAAAAGACTTAAACGAACTAACTCAACAGCATTTCTACAAGTCACTTGGAGCAAACAAAACAACCTATTTACCTTTAAAGAAATTTTCAAAGAATAGTATTGTACCAACTGAAAAAGACGATTATTACCGTAATCAATTAGTGCAAGGATATGTTCATGATATGGGTGCTGCAATGCAAGGCGGTATTGGTGGTCACGCAGGTTTATTTTCTAATGCAAATGATGTCGCTAAAATAATGCAGTTGTACATGCAAAAAGGCTATTATGGGGGGAAGCGATATTTTCAACCAAAAACAATGGATAAGTTTAACCATCGTTATTATGCAAATGATAGTGTTAGGAAAGGTATTGGTTTTGATAAACCTCAGTTGAGGGAAATAGAAAAAGCTACTTGTGGTTGTGTTTCAGATAAAAGTTTTGGTCATAGTGGTTTTACGGGAACATATACTTGGGCTGATCCAGAATCAGAGATTGTATATGTGTTTTTATCAAATAGAGTGTTTCCAACTATGGAGAATAAAGGTTTGATAAATCATAACATAAGAACTGAAATTCAGCAGTTTATACAAGATGCAATTATAGATTAACTCTCATTGTTTTTGTAGAAATAACTCCAAGAATTACACAACTTACCAAGTAAATTAAAGCGTACTTTAAATTGAAAATATAATATACAATTCCTGCTTGAATTAAATAAAATAAGGGAAAAAGTGTGATTATTAATGCAAACCTATAAGTGTTTGTAAAAACGATATCATTAATAGATGATTTTAAATATCTCCATATTAATAAAGGAAAAATACTGTTTAGTTTTGTAAGTAAATGAATAGGAGTAAGCCAATTAAAATTATTTTCTTTAATAATTAATTGGGAAGGATTTACTTCAATATTTTTAACAAGTTTGTTAACTTCATCAAGATTTGTATAATCAACTTTAAGCACATTTAATTTAGTAATAACCTCATCATAATTAGTTGAATCTTCAATATGGAGCGTTAATTTTTTTAAAGCAAGAGATACTTCGTTAATAATTTTAGAAAATCGTACATCTGGATTTTCAACATTAATATATTTATTAGCTAATATTGGTTTTCCATAATGTATGGAAACGCTACTTGGGAAATTTAAATGAGAATCATAATTGAAACCAACAGGCACAATTTGAATTTTTAAATCGGGATATTTTTGAAGAGTTCCTAAAATAATACGTGCAAACCCTTTTTTTAATGGGCGAATTTGACGTTTTAAATCATGATTTCCTTCAGCAAAAATTTCAATGGCTCCTTCATTTTTTAAAATTTCAAAACATTGATTAAAAATCGCTATATTTTTCTCAATAGTCCTAATCCCATCTCTAATTCTATAAACTGGAATCATATTAAGCGAACTTAAAAAACGGGTTATTAATATACCATTAAAGGCACTTGCTCTTGTGAGAAAATGAATTTCTCTTTTATTAGTTGTTGGGATTAAAATAGCATCAATAAGTGCATTTTGATGGTTTGCAATAAATAGTACAGCGCCTTTTTTAGGGATGTTTTCTTTGCCGGTTACAGTAATTTTTTTGTGTAGAAAAAACAATCCAATTTTTAAATAAACCCTCATTATGTAGTACCAAAGGTTTTTCATATTTATTCTTTTACTTTTTGTTTAACCCAATAACTTGCTAAAACTATTCCTGAGAAAATATTCCAAGTTGCCCAAAAAGCAACAAGTAGCATCATTCCTAATGCAATACTGGACATTGGATTTACTAATTTTATAAAAATAAATGTGACCAATGGGAGTAAGAAAAATTGTGAAATAATACCAGCCAATAATAGTTTAGAAAATTTAAATAAGCGTTTAAAATCCTCCATTGAAATACCAAGAGCAACTCCAAACATGATAAGTGCCAGTGTTATATTCAACACCCAAAGCCTTTCTTTATTTAAATTTATAACAAGTGAATCTAAATTTCCCTGCATATTAGTTTTTAAAAGCGTATTCAATAATGTTAGCACCCAATTTTAATGCTTTTTCACGTGTTTCAAAGTTATCTTGATGCACTTCTTCATCTTCCCAACCATCACTTAAATCTGCTTCATAATCGTAAAAACAAATTAATCTTCCATTGTGAAATAATCCAAAACCTTGAGGGGGTTTATTGTCATGCTCATGAATTTTTGGAACCCCATTTTCAAAATTAAATGTTTGGTGAAATATTGGATGATTAAACGGGATTTCCTGAAATTCTAGATCTGGGAATACATTTTTTAGCTCTCTTCTTATATAAGTATCTAATCCGTAGTTATCTGAAATATGCAGAAACCCTCCAGAAATAAGATAGTTTTTTAAATTTTCAGAATCATCATCAGAAAATAGAACATTTCCATGCCCAGTCATAAATACGATAGGGTAATTATAAATATCTATGCTGCCAACTTCAACAGTTTCAGGATTTACTTTTATTGAAGTACTTATAGTCGTGTTACAAAATTCAATTAAGTTTGGTAACGCAGTTGGGTTTGCATACCAATCTCCACCACCATTGTACTTTAAAATAGCAATTTGTTGTGCTGTTGCAAAAGCAAAGGGCAAAAGACAAAAGGCAAAAGATAAAAGTATTTTCTTAAGAATGAGTGAGTGTTTTTTTTTCATTAATTTATTCGTTTACAAAAGCAACGCTATGAACTGCAACAATACCAGCTGTTTCAGTTCGTAATCTGCTTTCTCCCAAAGATACAGGAATAAATCTATGCCTCAAACTTTGTTGAATCTCTTTGGTTGAAAAATCACCTTCGGGTCCAATAAGAATTGTAGTTTTTAACTGTGATTTTAATTCCGATTTTAATGATTTTTTATTAGTTTCTTCACAATGCGCGATAAATAATTGTCCGCTAAATTCTGAATTAATAAACTGATTAAAGGTTACGGGTTTATTTAGTTTAGGGAAATGATATTTTAATGATTGTTTTGCTGCGGAATGAATTATTTTCTCTATTCTTTCTGTTTTAACTACCTTGCGTTCAGAATGTTCGCAAATAATTGGTGTAATTTCATCAATGCCAATTTCTGTAGCTTTTTCTAAAAACCATTCAAGCCGGTCATTTAATTTAGTAGGTGCAATTGCAATATGTAAATAGTAATTCCAAGGTTTTTTATAATCTACAATATTGGTAATTTTAACCAAACACTTTTTATCGTTTGCAATTACTATTTCAGAAGTAAATAATTGTCCTACACCATTGGTGATAAAAATGTTATCGCCTTCATTTTTTCGAAGAACACGAACAATGTGTCTGCTTTCAGTTTTATCGAAAGTAACTTGTTGTGTGTTGGTTGATATTTCAGAATTGTAGAATAATTGCATTTAAATTACCTTTTTATAAGTACAGCGTTTTTTAAAATTCACAGGATTAAAATTTTTCCAAATAGCTGCAATTGCTGTGTTAGTTGCTAATTCTGGAGTTCTAATGCAATTTTCAACACCATTTAACTCGCAAGAAATTTGAAGTTCTAGAAACAACAATGCGTGAATGCCTTTACTTTGATGTTTTGGATGCACTCCAATTAAATAGAGAATAACATCTTTACTATTTTTTTTAGCCTTTAATAAATGAAACAATCCAAATGGTAATAATTTTCCTTTTGCTTTTTGTAAAGCATTTGAAAATGAAGGCATAATTATAGCAAAAGCTATTATCTTTCCATCATTATCAACTACAAATTTTATGTATTCAGGGTTTATAAATGTGATGTATTTCTTTTTAAAATGTTCCTTTTCTTTATTAGAAATTGGAACGAAAGAAGGTAATGAAGCATAGCTTTCATTGAACAAATCAAACATTTCATCCACATATGGCATAATGTCTTTTGTTTTAGAAAAGTTTAGGGATTTAATTTGATAGCGTTTTTTAATAACTTCACTAACTCTTTCAAGTGGAGCACGATCAACGTTTTTAAATTCAAATTTATTTTCTAAGTATTCCTTTTCAACGTCAAAGCCTAATTTTTTAAAATGATTTTTATAATAAGCGTGGTTGTACCAAGTTATCATTGTTCCAACATGGTCAAAACCTTCAGTTAACACACCAACTTTATCTAAGTTTGAAAACCCAACGGGACCTTCCATGAATTCCAAGTTGTTTTGTTTTCCAATTTCTTCAACTTTATTTAATAACATTTTTGAAACTTCAAGGTCATCAATAAAGTCAAACCAACCAAAACGCATTTTTTTTAGTTTTTGTTCGTTTATTTCTGTGTAATTAATAATTGCAGCAATTCTACCCACAATTTCATTGCTTTTAAGAGCAACAAAAAAACGAGCTTCAGCGTGTTCAAAAACTGGATTTATGTTTTTATCAAATGAATCTAGTTCATCATTAATAATTGGAGGAACCCAATATGAATTGTTTTTATATAATTTAAAAGGAAACTTTACAAAAGTTCTCATCTCCTTTTTTGTTTTCATTTCTTGTAATGTAATCATAACTTTAATTCTTCTTTAATAATCTTGAAAAGAAATTTCCTTTTTTTCTTCTATTATTAATTTGAGTTTTAGGTGATTTCTTTTGAATTATTTCATCAGAATGTTTATCTAATCGCCAAGCTACCCCAATTGAAGAATATAGAAAGGAATAATCATCAAAAAAATTAGTTCTAACAGAAGCGTCTAGTTGTAAGTTATTAGAAAGCAGAAAGGCGGCACCAGTTCCGAAATGAAATTTTGGCGAATAAGTTTTTTTAAAAATGCCTTGATTTTCAATAAAATAAGACCATTTGTAGTTTATTGCATAGGTAATTGTTGCAATATATGAATATTCATTTGAGTCTGATAAAATTTTATCAGCTATTAAATTTGTTAATAAAACAAATCGATCGGAAAAATCATTTTGTAAAAGTACTGCTCCTTTTATACTCAATTCATTTTCTTTAAATCCATCACTTAAAAAATTTGTATTTACGCCAACATAAGCTCCAACTGAAGGAATTAATCGTTTTTTATCAAAAGCTATTCTTTTCTTCCAACTTCTAATCTCTTTAGATTTATCCGTATATTTTTGTTCATATATTAAATATTTCGCTCCAATAGTAAGTTCGCTAATACCACTAATGGTAGTGTTAGCTTCAGATGCGTTATTTAATATCTCATCTCTTTGGTATGCAACTTTTGCATTAACTTCAAGCTTTTCAAAAAATTTCCCATATCTAAAAAACAACTCTCCCCCAATTGTGTTTGGCCTAGATAAAATGGTTTCATTGTTGCTAGTTCTATAAAATAAACCTGTTTCAAATTGAAAAACATCTGTTCCAATACTATAAGGACTTTCAGAAAAACCAGGTCTTTTAGAATTGATAATTTCAGTGTATTGTGCATTTATTAGCTGGTTACAACAAATTATTATAAATAAGAAAAAAAATCTTTTCATAGTTTAGGTTGATTAGTGTGTCAAATATAAGATTTTATATAATTAAACGTTTTAGTTCCTATCAAATTGTTATTTTTGAAGATTAAAAAAAATTATTAAATGTGATGTTAAAAACTATAGCCTGTCTCTTATACACATCT
>SDWL01000055.1 GCA_004195315.1 Lutibacter sp. | reverse complement strand
GAACTTCCACATTGTGTTACTGCATGTCCTAATGGAGTATTTTATTTTGGAGATAAGTATGAAGATACGGTTACCAATGGTGAAGTTACTTTAAGATTCAGCAAATTATTAAGAGATAAAGCGGGTTATAGATTAATGGAAAGTTTAGGAACTGCTCCAAGCGTTTATTACTTACCTCCTGTTGATAGATTAGTTGATTTTAAAGATGGATTAGATAAATATAAGCAATTTCAATCTGTTGAAAACCCTGAATAATTATGAAAAATTACGATACACTTCTTAATGATTTAGCTCCAAGAAAATTTGGAAAGCTAGGTATAATATGGACCATCTCACTAATTCTAATTTCAATTGTTGGAATAATAGCATATATACAAGAACTAATTGAGGGACAAATAGTAACAAATATGCGAGATTATGCACTTTGGGGAATTTACATTTCCAATTTTGTATTCTTCGTTGCAACAAGTTTTGTTGGATCGGTTACAGTTGCAGTTTTAAGATTAACACATCAAGGATGGAGAACACCTATAGTTAGAATTGCTGAAATAATTACGCTTGCCTCTATAATAATGGCAGGTATCACAATTATGATTGATATGGGTAGACCAGATAGAATGTTAAATCTATTTCTTCATGCAAGATTACAATCACCAATTACTTGGGATGTAATTATAATCCCAACATCTGTAGCAATAAGTTTCTTATTACTTTATTTTCCTTTACTTCCAGATTTTGCTATACTTAAGAAACACTTTAATGAAAAAAGTCCTTTTTTAAGCAAGATTTATGGTAAATTATCATTAAACTGGACAGGTAGTAAAGCTCAAAAAAAGATACAAACAAATTCAATTAAAATTATTGCGTTAATGCTAATCCCAATAGGGTTAATATTACAAACTGTTGATGCTTGGTTATTTTCAACAACCTACAGAATTGGTTGGGACAGTACAAATATGGGTGCTTATTTTATTTCTGGTGCATTTGTAGCAGGTGTAGGAGCTTTAATTACAGTTGTTTTTATCTTAAGAAAAGCTTACAAACTTGAAAATTACATCACATTATTTCATTTTGATAAACTTGGAAAATTTTTATCTTTAGCTTGTTTTATATATATTTATTTCAATATTAATGAATATTTAATGCCTGCGTTTACAGCAAAAAAAGGTGAAATGACTCATTTAGATGTTCTTTTTACTGGAGATTATTCATATTTGTTTTGGGTTGTTATTTTTGGAGGATTAGTAATTCCTGCTATTCTTCTATTATTTAAGAATTTTAGAAAACCCCTTCCAATGTTTATTTTAGGTTTAGCAGTTGTTGTAGGATCTTGGTGGAAACGTTACCTAATTGTAACTCCAACTCTATTACATCCATTTTTACCTATTCAAGGTGTTCCTGAATCTTGGCATCACTATTTCCCAAGTTTACATGAATGGTTAGTAACAGCTGGTACTTTAGCTATGAGCTTATTAATTATTACCATTTTAGTTAGGTATGTACCAATAATACCTATTCAAAGAACAGCAGATGAGAAAGAATTATTAGAAAACGAAAAAAGCACTAAATCATGATAAATCAACTAAATATGCGTCACTTTTTTCTTATGCTATTAAGTGTCTTTATGATCACTTCGAGTTTTGCGCAAAAAGCTAAAAAAGGAAAAGTAAGATTAAAAGTGCAATATGTTAAAATAATGAATGGCGAACCTTATTTTGATTTTAAAGCATCTGCAAGAGTAAACAAGAAAAATGTTAATGTTTCAAACATTGATTTAATTGTTTATAATGAATTTGGAGATGATAAAGTTAAAATAGGTACAACAACAACTAACTTTAATGGTGAAAGCAGATTTGTATTAAAAGATTTAAATATACTTACTCCTGACTCAATTTCTGATACTTATACTGTATCAATCTCTTTTAAAGGAAACGATACTTTTAAGAAAGCATCAAAAAGTATTAGCTTTAAAGATGCAGCTATTGAAGCTAAGTTAATTACAAAAGATAGTGTTAATTATATAACTGCCACGCTAAAAGATGTAAATGCAGATAGCTTAATTATCAACCAATCATTAACCGTTCAACTTCAACGATTGTTTAAACCTTTATTTATTGGTGAAGAATTTAATATCACCGATGAAGATGGCACAATTCTTGTTCCTATAGAGGAAGGAATACCTGGTGTTGATGGAAACTTAACTTTTGAAGTTGTTCTAAATGAAAGTGAAGAATATGGAACTGTTATAGCAATTGTTAATGCTCCTATAGGAAAAACCATAGTTGATGAGTCAACATTTGACGAAAGAACTATGTGGTCTCCAAGAAATAAAACTCCAATATTCTTGCTTATTTTTCCGAATTTATTGATATTTGGAATATGGGGGTTAATTATATATTTAATTACTAATTTATTTAAAATAAACAAATCTAAATCTAAAAAAGAAAAACATGAAAACATTTAAAATTTTAACCGTTATTACGGTAATCTCACTAGCTTTATTTTCTTTTACAACTTTAATTCAAGAAGAATGGAAAGTACCAGCTAAATATGAGACAATGAAAAACCCTATTGATGCAAAGACAGATGCTGCAATTGGAAAATCATTATACACAAAACACTGTAAATCTTGTCACGGTGCTGAAGGTTATGGAGATGGAACAAAAGCAGATGAAATGGATGGTGAATTAGGAGATTTCTCATCTGAAGAATTCCAAGCTCAAAGCGATGGAGCCTTATTTTATAAAACTAGTTTTGGTAGATTAGATATGCCAGAATACACAAAGAAAATGCAAGATGATGAAGACAGATGGTTAATTGTAAATTATATGAGAACTTTAGCTGAATAATTATCACCAATTATTAAAATATTTAAAAAAAAACCGAACAAATTGTTCGGTTTTTTTTATAGATATATACCAAATTCTTAGCCATAATTATTGTTTTTTATCTATAAGATATCTTCCTTTAAAAAAGACATATTTGCCTTATTTTCCCTCTAACTTTAAGCTATCTTATCCTACTTTTCTATAAGTTTGTTAATAAAATGTTAATTTTTCAGAGTACAAAATACCTAACTTACTGATTAGCAATTAATTCACTTTGTAACATTTGTTACTGAGTAGAATAATACTGTATTATTTTTATATGATAAATATCAGTTTTCTAATGTAAATCGACTCGTAAATTTGTTATAAACCACCACTAATGATAGCCAATTATTAGCGTAGTTTCAAAAAAAATTAGGATAATTATGGGAAATAAAAAAACTAAAGAAGAAGGAACTAATAGACGTAAGTTTATAAAATTAGGGTTAATCTCAAGCATCACTGCAGTAGCTGGACCTTCTTTATTTTCTAATCTTACAGCACAAGAAGAAAACCCTGTATCAGAAAATAAAAACAATGATTTTGTTGAGAAAATGCGACTATTAACACCTGATGGAAAAATAGTTGAGGTAGACGCAACAAATATTAATAAATATCCTGAAGCACATATAACTCCTAAAGAGTCTAGAAAAGGCATCCCTAACAGAAAATTTGTTATGGTTATAGACTTAGCTAAATGTAAAAATGCTAGAAATTGTGTTGAAGAATGCCAAAAAGCACATCAATTAGATTATAATGAAGAATTCATGAAAATTCAACTTATGCAAGACAACGAGGAAGCTTCTCCATATTGGTTTCCAAAACCTTGCTTTCACTGTGATGAACCCCCTTGCGTAACTGTTTGTCCAACAGGAGCTACATTTAAACGCGATGACAACATAGTTTTAGTTGATGCAGATCGTTGTATTGGTTGTAAATTTTGTGTAACAAGTTGTCCATATTCTGCAAGAATCTTTAATTGGGGAAACAAAGATAAATTTGACAATACAACTATTCCTTACTCTCCAGAAACTAGTATTCCGGCAACTGAAGGAACCATTATGAAATGTGATTTTTGTCCAGATTTATTAAGACAAGGATTATTACCACATTGTGCAAAGTCTTGTCCAATGGGTGTTATTTATTTCGGAGATAAAAACGAAGATATTGTTACAAATGGTGAAGAAACAATTCGTTTTTCTAAACTAATAAAAGAACGTGGTGGCTATAGACATTTAGAACATTTAGGAACAAAACCTAATGTGTATTATTTACCTGCGGTAAACAGACAGTTTCCATTAGAACGTGGATTTGATGTAGATGAAGACATAATTAAGCGTTACAAAAATGTTGATTATGTTAAGGAATTAAAAGAACAAGGTAAAATTTAATTCAAAATAACTCTTAATTATGGATATCACTAAAAGAAAAAGAGAATTAGTTAAAGAATTTTCTCCTATGTTAGAAAAAACCAGTCTATTATCTATACTATGGATTGCAGCATTAATTGCAATTATCATAGTAGGATTATATGCCTTCTACCTCCAATTTATTAATGGTCACAAAGTTACAGGCATGAGAGATAATGTTGTTTGGGGTATTTATATTATCAATTTTATATTTTTTGTTGGTATAAGTTACTCTGGTGCTTTTATTACTGGAATTTTGCATTTTTTTAAAACTCAATGGAAGCATTCAATTGCTCGAATAATAAAAATTATAACTGTTTTATCTCTAATAGTTGGACCTATTTTTATTTTATTATGTATTGGAAGATTAGATAGGTTGCATTATTTATTTATTTATCCTAGAATTCAATCACCTATAACTTGGGATATTATTGCAATTATGACTGATTTAATTGGATGTTTTATTTATCTCTACTTAACATTTATACCTGACTTTGCAATTTTAAGAGACACAACAGATTTAAAAGTCCCAAAATGGCAAAAGAAAATTTACAAAATATTAGCAATAGGCTATCAAGACACAACTTCACAACGTCTACGGCTACATAAAATTACCCAAATAATGTCGGTTATGATTATTGCAATGGCAATTGTAGCTTATACAGTTCTAGCGTGGATTTTTAGTTTAACGCTTCAACCTGGTTGGAATAGTACCATTTTTGCACCATATTTTATAATTGCAGGTTTGTATTCTGGTGTTGGCGTCATCATAATTTCAATGTATATAATTAGAAAAGCCTATAAATTAGAAAAGTATATTAAAAAAATTCATTTTATAGGAGCTGGAATCATATTACTAGTAATTTCTTTATTATTCGGTTATTTTACATTTAGCGAATACTTCTCTAAATGGTTTAGTCACAAAACTAACGATCAAGAATTATTAGACACTTTATTTAGTAGGTATTTTTGGGAATTCATTTTGGCTAATTATGTTGGAGTATTAGTACCTATAATTATTTTATTCTTCAAAAAATTAAGAACCATAAAATCAATCACATTTGCCGCGGTAATTGCTGTACTTGGATTGTGGCTAAACAGGTATTTAATTGTTATTCCTACTTTAGAAACGCCATATATTCCAATACAAGATACACGGCCAGAGTTTATTTTTTATACAGCTACATGGATAGAGTATGCATTAAGTTTTGCTGGAATTGCTGCATTTCTTCTGCTATTTACGCTTATTATGAAATTTGTACCAATAATTCCAATGTCAGGCATTATTGATCAGGAAAGAGATGAAGAAAAGGGAAATAAAAATAAAACTGAGGAAGTACAATAAAATTCTATATTATGAAAAGAAACCAATTTAAATATCCGTTAATTACTTCTTTTGTTATAATACTATTATGTAGCACTACTAGTTTCGCACAAGAAATTGATGTTAATAATTACAAGATGTTTTTTAATTTTACTACTGAAAAACAAGCTGATAATTCTCGTTTATTAGAAGTAAGTTTTAATGCTAAGAATAAAAAAGACAGAAAAGATATAATGCCTGTTTATAATGCTGAAATTAAGTTCTTCAATATTTTAAATGAAGAAAAGGTTTTAATAGGCTCTTCAAACACTTCGAAAGAAGGTGTTGCACAATTAATACTTCCTGAAAGTCATAACTATTTAACTGATGCTAATGGAAATATTAATTTGAAAGCACAATTTGAAAGCACAGATGCTTTAGTTAATAAAACTGCAGAAATTAATGTTAAAAATTTACATTTAGAACTAAATCTAGTAGAAATTGACAGTGTGAAAACTGTTTTAGTTTCAGCATTTACAACAAATAAACTTGGAGAAAAAATTGTTGCAGAAGATGTAGAAATTAATTTTTACGTTCAAGGAATGCTTTCAAAAATGTTAATTGAAGAAGGGTATATTAGTAATGGGGAATATGAATTTAATTTTCCTACAGATATCCCAGGCGATATAAATGGTAATTTATTAGTGCATTCAATGATTGTAGACCACGATGAATATTGGAATGTTACACAAAATAAAAATGTTAACTGGGGAGTTTTCCATACACATTTTGTAAAAGAAAAGAACACTTTATGGTCAGCAGTGGCTCCACTCTGGATGTATACTGTATTAACAATTATGTTAATTGGTGTTTGGGCCAATTACGTTTATACGATTATTCATTTGTTTAAAATAAAAAAAGAAGGAAAAAAATTATAACCTCAAGTAAAAAGTTTAATAATAAAAAGTAAAAACATGAAAACACTAAAATTTTTAATGATTATTGGAATTGTAAGTTTGGGATTTTTATCTTTCAGTAAATTAGTTCAGGAAGAATGGAAAGTTCCTGCTAAATATGAGAAAATGAAAAATACTACTGAAGCTAGTTCTGAAAACTTGTCAATTGGAAAATCTTTGTATTCTAAACATTGTAAATCTTGTCACGGAAAAACTGGTCAAGGAGATGGCACAAAGGCAGATGGTGTTGAAGGTGATTTAGGAGATTTTTCTTCTAAAGAATACCAAGCTCAATCTGATGGTGCTTTATTTTATAAAAGTTACATAGGTAGATTAGATATGCCTAATTACGAAAAGAAAATGACTGAAGAAGATATGTGGTTCGTAGTTAACTTTATGAGAACATTAGGCTCTAAAAAATAACTTAAATAAAGATGAAAACATTAAAATATTTATTAATCATAGTAGTAGTAGTACTAGTAAGCTCAGGGTTTTATTCATTTGATAAATTATTACAAGAAAAATGGGATATTCCAGAAAAATATGTAAAAATGAAAAATCCTACCTATGCCAATCAAGAAAATTTAATAATTGGCAAAGCTTTATACATTAAACATTGTTTGTCCTGTCATGGGAAAACCGGTATTGGCGATGGACCAAAAGCAGCAGAATTTGATACTGATATAGGAGATTTTTCTTCTAAAGAATTCCACGAACAAACAGAAGGAGAAATCTTTTACCAAAGCTATATTGGGCGACGTGATATGCCAAATTATGAAAAGAAAATACCCGATCCAAAAGATATGTGGTTTGTTGTAAATTATTTAAAAACATTAGAAGAGTTCTTAAAAACACAAAAATGGGATATTCCAGAAAAATATGTAAAAATGAAAAACCCAACTTATGCCAATCAAGAAAATTTAGCAATTGGTAAAGCTTTATACATTAAACATTGCAAATCTTGCCATGGGAAAACCGGTATTGGCGATGGACCAAAAGCAGCAGAATTTGATATTGATATAGGCGATTTTTCTTCTAAAGAATTCCATGAACAAACAGAAGGAGAAATTTTTTACCAAAGCTATATTGGGCGACGTGATATGCCAAATTATGAAAAGAAAATTCCAGACCCAAAAGATATGTGGTTTATTGTGAATTATTTAAAAACATTAGAAGAGTTCTTAAAGACACAAAAAAATTAATTGCAAATTTAGCCACAATAAAACCGAACAAATAAAATTGTTCGGTTTTATCAATGCAAAGAAAAAGTTAATAACATTAAAGATTAAAAAATAATATCATTATGAAAAATGTATCTATAATTGGATTATTAGTAATCGGATTGATTTTCCAGAATTGCAAAAATAATAAAACACAACCAGCAGTTTTAAATAATGATGAAATTGAAACAATCGAAATTGTTGACATTCTTGAATCTGAAAAAGAAGCTGAAACCAAATGGATTGTTCCTTCAAACTTTAAAAAAATGAAAAATCCTACATATGCCACTGATGATAATTTAATCATTGGTAAAGCTTTATATACTAAACATTGTATATCCTGCCATGGAAAAAGTGGTGTAGGAGACGGACCAAAAGCAGATGAATTTGATAGTGATATTGGAGATTTTACTTCTAAAAAATTCCACTCTCAAACGGAGGGAACAATTTACTACAAAAGTTATGTTGGGCAACATGATATGCCAAATTACGAAAAGAAAATACCTGGCACAAATGACATGTGGCTTATAGTGAATCATATAAAAACACTAGAAAGGCAAGAATAGTTCTATTAAAAAAACTTAAGGTTTTTTTTGTTGATAATCAGAAATTTAGTTAGTTTTAAACTATTATTAACATCCTCAATAAAATAAACCACCATGAAAAAAGTAACATTTATTGGATTATTAATTATAGGGTTAATTTTCCAAAATTGCAAAAATAATAAAACACCTAAAGATACTTTAATTAACAAAGACACTGATACAGAGGTACAAGAAAAAATATTGACTGCACCAATTATTGATACTCTTGACGCTTACGAAGAGACTACTGCTGGCATTGAAACGGAAGTACAAACTGAAAAAATTAAAACTATTGAAAAAGAAGTTGTTAAAACAACAAATGAAACTGTTATAAGCATTAAAAAAGAGGAGACTGCGATAAAGGATATTGTAGAAGAAAAAGTAGTTGAAACTGAAAAAGAAATTGAAGCAGTAGCTGAACCCAAAGTTGAAAAGATAATTGAAAAAGAGGCTGAAATAAAAACTGTAAATGAACCCATAATTGAAAAAACCAAAACTAGTATTGCTACTTCTAATTGGGTTGTTCCCACAAAGTATCTTTCAATGAAAAATCCTACAGATCCAAAGGTAGATTTATCAATAGGAAAATCATTATACCGCAAACATTGTAAATCTTGTCATGGAAACGAAGGTTTTGGTGATGGAACAAAAGCTGCTGATTTAAAAGGTGATTTAGGTGATTTTTCATCTATAGAATTTCAATCTCAAACTGATGGGGAGTTATTCTTCAAAACAACATTTGGAAGAGATGACATGCCAAGATACTCTAAAAAAATACCTAATGATGAAGATAGATGGCTAGTTGTTAATTATATAAGAGCTTTAGCTGAGTAATAATAAATATTTAAAAACCCTTTTAATTTATTTTACTAAATATTATAGTCGTTTTTCATCCAAAAAATTTAGTTAAGCCAAACTATACAGGGTTTAACGATTTTAAAATTCAAAATTTATTTTGTTCATTAAGCTGTTAAATTTAAAATAATTTTAACAGTTTAATGTGCTTTATACCAATATGATAACTATCATAGTTTTTTTA
>SDWL01000054.1 GCA_004195315.1 Lutibacter sp. | reverse complement strand
ACTTAAACATATTAAAGAAATTGCTGTTAAATTAGGAATACAAGAAGATGATTTGGAAATGTATGGTAAATACAAAGCAAAGTTACCATTAAGTTTAATTGATGAAGATAAAATTAAGCAAAACAATTTAGTTTTGGTTACAGCAATAACACCAACACCAGCAGGTGAAGGAAAAACGACTATTACTATTGGATTAACAGAAGGTTTAAATAAAATAGGAAAACAAGCAACAGCTGTGTTGAGAGAACCATCTTTAGGACCTGTTTTTGGTATGAAAGGTGGTGCTGCTGGTGGGGGATATTCACAAGTAGTTCCCATGGAAGATATTAACTTACATTTTACAGGCGATTTTAACGCTATTGAAAAAGCAAATAACTTATTGTCCGCTTTAATTGATAATAATTTACAAAGTACTTGTTGTAATTTAAATTTAGACCCAAGAACTATTCTTTGGAAACGTGTTATTGATATGAATGACAGAGCATTGCGAAATATAACCATTGGTTTAGGTGGTACGGCAAATGGTATTCCTAGAGAAGATGGATTCAATATTACGCCAGCTTCTGAGGTTATGGCGATTTTATGCATGACTTCAAACTTTAATGATTTAAAAGAACGTTTAGGTGATATTTTTATAGGATTTACATTTGATAAAAAACCAATTTTTGCGCGTGATTTAAAGGCTGAAAATGCTATGGCAATTTTATTAAAAGATGCCATTAAACCAAATTTAGTTCAAACTTTAGAAGAGAATCCAGCAATACTTCATGGCGGTCCATTTGCAAATATAGCTCAAGGAACAAATACCATTATAGCAACTAAAATGGGATTGTCTTTATCTAACTATGTAATTACTGAAGCAGGTTTTGGAGCAGATTTAGGAGCTGAAAAATTCTTAAATATTAAATGTGTGGCAGCTGGATTAAATCCAAAAGCAGTTGTGTTAGTAGCCACAATTAAAGCCTTACGCCATCATGGAGGTGCAAAAAAAGAAGAATTACATGCACCTAATCTAGAATTTGTAAAAGCTGGTTTTTGCAATTTAGAAAAGCATATTGAAAATATTAGAAAGTTTAACATAGAACCAGTTGTTGCAATTAATTCTTTTATAAATGATTCAAAAGAAGAAGTAGATTTTATTATTGAACAATGTAAGAAGTTAGAAGTACAAGCTGTGGTGTCTGAAGGTTGGGCAAAAGGTGGAGAAGGTACAAAAGAGTTGGCTCAAGCAGTTGTAAATGTTGTAGAAGCTACTAAAACTCAATTTAAACCACTTTATGATTGGAAGTCTCCAATTCAAGAAAAAATTGAAAAAATAGCAAAAGAAATTTACGGTGCTGATAGAGTAGATTTTGATAAAAAGGCAAAATTAAATTTAAAACGAATTGACAGATTAGGTTTTAATGATTTTGCTATTTGTATGGCAAAAACACAAAAATCGTTTTCAGATAATGAATTTATTGTTGGAAGACCAAAAGGTTTTGTGGTTACTGTTCGTGAAATTGAAATTGCTGCTGGAGCAAGATTTATAATCCCAATATTAGGTCAAATGATGCGTATGCCAGGTTTGCCGAGTATACCTGCCTCAGAAGGAATGACAATAGATGATAATGGCGTAATTTCAGGATTATCATAATACGTTTATATACAATTAAAAACGCCTCAAAATTGTAATTTTGAGGCGTTTTATAATTTAATTTTAAAAGGATGTTATCCTAATAAAGCGTTTGTTTTTTTAACACCTTCTGCACTTGTATGAAGTTTTGTCATTTCAGCTTCAGACAATTCAATTTCAACAATCTTCTCAATTCCGTTTTCACCTATAATACAAGGTACACCAATTGATAGATCATTCAATCCATATTCACCTTCTAATAAAGCAGAACAAGGAAACATTTTTTTAGTATCACAAGCAATTGCCTGAACCATTGAAGAAACTGCCGCACCTGGAGCATACCAAGCACTTGTTCCCAATAATTTAGTTAAAGTAGCTCCACCAACTTTAGTGTCTTCAACTACTTGTTGCATTCTTTCATCAGATAAAAATTCAGAAACAACAATACTGTTACGAACAGCTTTTTCAATTAAAGGAACCATTCCAGTATCACTGTGACCTCCAATTACCATACCATCAACATCAGATTGTGGACAACCTAAAGCTTCTGCTAAACGGAATTTAAAACGAGCGCTATCTAAAGCTCCACCCATTCCAATAATTCTGTTTTTTGGTAATCCAGAAGATTTATGAGCTAAGTATGCCATAGTATCCATTGGATTACTTACAACAATAATGATAACGTTTGGTGAGTGTTCAACTAAACTAGCAACTACAGATTTTACAATTCCTGCATTAATACCAATTAATTCTTCACGTGTCATTCCAGGTTTTCTAGGAATACCACTTGTAATAACTGCAACTTCACTTCCAGCAGTTTTTGAGTAATCATTTGTTGCACCTGAAATTTTAGTGTCAAACCCCATTAATGAAGCTGTTTGCATAAGGTCCATTGCTTTCCCTTCTGCGAATCCTTCTTTAATGTCTATTAACGTTACTTCTGATGCGAAATCTTTAATAGCTATGTACTCAGCGCAACTTGCACCTACAGCACCTGCTCCTACAACTGTTACTTTCATATTATTGTATTGTTTATTTAAAATAAATGTTAATTTCAAAAATACAAAATTTTAAATGAAAGAGATGTAATATTTATAGCAAAAAACAGGATTGCTATTTAGCAACCCTGTTTAAAAATTATGATTCAAAGATTTAAGTGTTTTATCTAAAACTAAAAGCTATACCGGCAGAAACAGTATTGTATTCTTTAATAGTATAATCTCCATAAATTTTAAAGAAGCCAAGACTAAATCTAACACCTAAAGTCCCTCTAGCGCCATTGGCATCGAAATCCATATTTATAGGATTTGAAACAGATTCTCTAACGGTATTAATAACGTTACCATTGCTATCAGTTATATCATAGTCTAAACCATATGTGCCTTTCAATTTTAAGGTTGAAGTACCTTTGTCATAACCAATACCACCATAAATTGTTACAAAAGGAAAATCTAACGACGCAATTGTTTGTATTGTGAATGCATTTAATTTGAAGTCTACTTCTTGACCATTAACTTTATCAATATTATAAGTAGTTGTCATACTGGTATATCCACCTAAAATTGCAACATTTAATGGTAATCTACCTAAAGGCCCAAAGTATTGCATTAAATTATGTTTAACTCCAAAACCTATAAGATTTCCATCAACATCATCAGTATTAATTTTTGGCAAATATCGAATGCTAATATCTGTGTCAAAAGGTATTCCTATACTTACTTGAAGCATTGGTGAAGGAACAGCATTAAGTGGAACATCACCTCCTATACCATCTGGCATATCAATTGTAGCAACCTTGAAATTCCCTCCGTTTCCATCAGGAATTCTAACACCAATTATACTGTTATTGTTTGATCCCATAACAGTTTGAATTTTACTGTCACCACTTTCTAAGGATAAGTACTGATAGTCACTTTCATTAAATTGAAATGTTTTTGAAGAATTTGGAACTATTGCGGCATTGGCATTTATAGTAAAGTCAAATCCTAATTTTTTATGTGTTTTAGCTGTGTGATACCAACCGTTGTTTAAACTATATAGCATACCTTCCATAACAGGCGACATATAGTTTTTCATTAATAAGCTTGTGTCATCTTTGGCTAATAATAGTAAATCTAAGTCTTGAGATTTTGCAGAAAAGCTTAATAGAAAAACGAGTAATAGGGATAATTTTTTCATAAATTGGGATTTTAGTACTGTAAATATATATAAAAATCAGTATATAAAAAAGATTGCTTTCTCAAGCAATCTTTTTTATGAAATTTAGAATACATAATTAATTATGCGTCAATCTTTGCATATTTAGCATTTTTTTCAATAAATGCTCTTCGTGGCGGTACTTCATCACCCATTAACATTGAGAAAACTCTATCAGTTTCCGTTAAGTTATCAATAAAAACTTGTCTTAAAGTTCTAAATTCAGGATTCATAGTTGTATCCCAAAGTTGAACCGCATTCATCTCTCCAAGACCTTTATAACGTTGAATGTTAACGCTACCACCTAAATTATGAGCAATTAAATCACGTTGGTCATCACTCCAAGCATACTCTTTCTTTTGTCCTTTTTTAACTAAGTATAAAGGAGGTGTAGCAATAAAAATATGTCCGCCTTCAATTAATTCTTTCATATATCTAAAAAAGAAGGTAAGAATTAATGTGGCAATGTGGCTACCATCAACATCGGCATCACACATAATAACTATTTTATTGTAACGAAGTTTTGATAAGTTTAAGGCTCTTGGATCTTCTTCAGTTCCAATAGTAACACCAAGTGCAGTATACATGTTTTTGATTTCTTCGTTTTCAAAAACTTTATGTTGCATGGCTTTTTCAACATTCAAAATTTTACCTCTTAAAGGTAAAATAGCTTGGAAAGCTCTATCACGTCCTTGTTTTGCTGTACCACCCGCTGAATCTCCCTCAACTAAGAAAATTTCACATTTTTCAGGATCAGTTTCAGAACAGTCACTTAATTTCCCTGGCAAACCACCCATGGACATGACTGTTTTACGTTGCACCATTTCACGTGCTTTACGAGCTGCGTGACGAGCGGTTGCAGCTAAAATTACTTTTTGAACAATAATTCTAGCATCATTTGGGTTTTCTTCCAAATAATCAGTTAGCATTTCAGAAACTGCTTGGCTTACTGCAGAAGTAACGTCCCTGTTTCCTAATTTTGTTTTTGTTTGTCCTTCAAATTGTGGTTCGGCAACCTTTACTGAAATAATAGCGGTTAAACCTTCACGGAAATCATCTCCAGCAATATCAAATTTTAGGTTTTTAAGCATTCCAGAGTCATCAGCATATTTTTTTAACGTGGCTGTTAAACCTCGTCTAAAACCTGCCAAGTGTGTACCACCCTCATGTGTATTTATATTGTTTACATAAGAATGTAAATTTTCTGTATAAGATGTATTATATACCATGGCAACTTCAACAGGAACTCCATTTTTTTCACCTTCTATTGAAATAATTTTGGCTGTTAGTTGCTCTCGGGTAGCATCTAAATACCTTACAAACTCAGGTAAACCTTCATCACTATAAAATTTTTCTGTAGTAAAGTTACCTTCTTCATCTGCAACTCTTTTATCAGTTAAAGTAATTGTAAGTGTTTTATTCAAATATGAAAGCTCACGCAATCTAGTGGCTAAAGTCTCATAATTAAATTCAGTTGTTTGTGTAAAGATAGATGTGTCAGGAGTAAATGTTACTAAAGTTCCTTTGTCGTCACTTTCACCAATTGTTTTTGCTGGATATAATGCTTTTCCTTTTGAATATTCTTGTTCCCAAATTTTACCATCTAAATATACGGTAGCTCTTAAATGTTCAGAAAGTGCATTTACAACTGAAACACCTACTCCGTGTAATCCACCTGAAACTTTGTATGAATCTTTGTCAAATTTACCACCGGCACCAATTTTAGTCATTACAACTTCTAAAGCAGAAACACCTTCTTTTTTGTGTATTCCAACAGGAATACCACGACCATTATCTTTAACAGATAATGAACCATCTTCATTTATTATTACTCCAATAGTATCACAATGACCCGCCATTGCTTCATCAATAGAGTTATCTACTACTTCATAAACTAAATGATGTAAACCTCTTATACTAACATCTCCAATATACATGGAAGGACGCTTACGCACATGTTCCATTCCTTCTAAAGCCTGAATACTATCGGCTGAATAATCGTTTTTTTTAGCTTCTTCGCTCATATTTAAATTTTATTTTATATGAATTCTATAATAAACAAATATAATTATTGAACTAATTATTTTAATAGCTTTTAAGACAGTAAGAAGTGTAAGTTATTAACAATTGTGAATTATAAAAAAGCTTCTTAAAACGACTTAAAATGATTTTATAACTGACTTAGCATTTTTTTATAAATGTTTAAATTGAACAAACGAAAATAATATCTTATTTGGCTTTATTTTAAGTTATAAAAAAGGATTCATTTCAATTTTTCCTAGCAATTAATTTAATAAAACGCATATTTTAATAAAAAACGTGAAGAAAGTATAAAGGATGTTTATATTAATATTATTTTTGCGGATGCAACAGAAGGTACTTATTTTAGATTTTGGATCGCAATACACACAGTTAATTGCGCGTAGAGTTAGAGAACTCAATATTTTTTGTGAGATTTTCCCTTACAATAGTAAAAACTTTACAATTGAAAATTACAAAGCTATCATACTTTCTGGGAGTCCGTTTTCGGTTAGAGCAGAAGATGCTCCACATCCAGATTTAAAGGATATCAAGGGTAAAATTCCATTGTTAGGGGTTTGCTTTGGCGCTCAATTTTTGGCACATAATTTTGGCGGAAAAGTGGCAGCTTCAAATACGCGTGAATATGGTAGAGCAAATCTTTCTTTTGTAAAAGAAAACGAATTATTTTTTGAAGGGGTTGAAGAAGGAAGTCAAGTTTGGATGAGTCATAGTGATACTATTGTTAATTTACCTAAAAATTGTGAGTTAATTGGGAGTACACATGATGTTGCAAATGCTGCTTTTAAAATTGAAGATGAAAACACCTATGGAATTCAGTTTCATCCAGAAGTTTATCATTCAAAAGACGGTTTGAAAATTTTAGAAAATTTTTTAGTAAAAATATGTGGAGTTGAACAAACTTGGACTCCAGATTCTTTTGTTGAATCAACTGTTGAACGATTTAAAAAACAGATAGGTAAGGATAAAGTTGTTTTAGGACTTTCAGGCGGTGTAGATTCTACAGTAGCGGCTGTTTTATTAAGTAAAGCAATTGGGGATAATTTATATTGCATATTTGTAAACAACGGTTTGTTGCGAAAAAATGAATTTGAAAGTGTTTTAGACCAATACAAAGGAATGGGCTTAAATGTGAAAGGTGTTGATGCTTCGGCACGTTTCTTGAAAGGTCTTGAGGGAGAATCGGATCCTGAAGGAAAACGTAAAATTATAGGAAGAGTTTTTATAGAAGTTTTTGATGATGAAGCTCATTTAATTCAAGATGTAAAATGGCTAGCACAAGGAACTATTTATCCAGATGTTATTGAATCTGTTTCTGTTTCTGGCGGACCTTCAGCAACTATAAAATCACATCATAATGTTGGTGGATTGCCAGATTTTATGAAACTAAAAATAGTAGAGCCTTTAAAAATGATATTTAAAGATGAAGTTCGAAGAGTTGGAGCTTCTTTAGGAATTGACCCTGAATTATTAGGAAGACATCCATTTCCTGGACCAGGATTAGGAATTAGAATTTTAGGTGATATTACGGCTGAAAAAGTTAGAATATTACAAGAAGTAGATGCTATTTTTATAAACGGATTAAAAGAAGCTGGTTTATATGATAAGGTTTGGCAAGCAGGCGCAATGTTGTTGCCAGTAAATTCGGTAGGAGTAATGGGCGATGAAAGAACTTATGAAAAAGCGGTAGTTTTAAGAGCAGTAGAATCTACTGATGGTATGACAGCTGATTGGGTAAATTTGCCGTATGAGTTTTTGCAAAAAACATCAAACCAAATAATAAACGGTGTAAAAGGCGTTAATAGAGTAGTATATGATATAAGTTCTAAACCCCCAGCAACTATTGAATGGGAATAAAACTCTAACTTAAAAACAAAACTTCATTTCATGAAAAAAATAAAATTGTTAATACTATTTCTTTTTTTAAGTACTGCAATAACATTAGCACAACAAAAAAAATATGTTTCATATTCGGTTAAAAAAGGTGAAACTATTAAAAGTATTGCCAAGGAATATAATATGTCTAGAAGGGATTTACAAAGGCTAAATCCTGATATTAGTAAAAAACCGGCACCAAATACTATTATAATTATACCTAACATAAATTATGGGAAATCGATAGTTGAAATAATTGAGGTTGATAAGGAATTACATATAGTACAACCAAAGGAAACATTGTTTGGTATTTCAAGAAAATTTGGAATTACTATTGATGAATTAAAAGCTGCAAATTCTGAGTTAGAAAATGGCGTAAAAATTGGAATGAAATTAGTAATACCAGTACCAAATATTACTCAGGAAAAAGACTCATTAAATTACGTACTCCATAATGTAGTTATGGACGATACTCTTTATAACTTAACAAAACGATATGAAGTTGCTGAAGCAGATTTATTAGCTTTGAATCCAATGTTAAATGAAGGGTTGAAATTGGGAATGTTATTAAAAATGAAGCCAGTTGAGGTTTTTGAAGAAGAAGGAGTTTTTACTGAAAATATTGATTTTGAGAAAGAATTAAAAATTGCGTTAATGCTTCCTTACAAGTTAAATCAGTTGGCAGACTCCACTAGAAATGATAACTTTAAAAAGAAAACTTCTTTATTAAATATTACAACAGATCTTCATTTAGGTGCTCAAATGGCAATTGATTCTTTAAGAAGTAAAGGTTTAAAAATTAAAGTAACCTATTTTGACACTGAGAATTCTAAATATAAATTGCAATATATTTTAAATAAAAATGATTTTAGTACAACTGATGTTGTAATAGGACCTTTATATTTTGATAAAGCATATTTGGTTTCCAAACATATTAAAGCACCAGTTATAGCACCTTTATTTTCAAAAAAACAAGATTCACTTTCTTCAGGTAACTTAGTTAAAACTGCACCAAATTTAGAGATATATGAAAATAATTTAATGACATATATGAAGAGAAATTATAAAAGGGAAAATATTGTTGTTATAAGTGATGAAAAGCCCAAAAATAAATCTAAGCTTTGGAGAATTGTAAATAAACTGAAAGCATTTGATTCTATTCAGAATATTGTTGTTGTGAAACCAAAGGATGGTTTTATTGATAGTGAAAAGTTTAAAACAAAGTTAGATACATTAGCAAAAAATTGGGTGCTAATAATTAGTGATGATAAGATAACTACTGCTGCTGCAGTAAATAATTTAAAAACATATGTTGAAGATGTTGATATTAGTTTGTTTGCTTTAAATAAAGGAACTAATTTTGATAATATTGACAACAGTTTTTTAGGTAAATTAAATTTTGTTTTTCCTACTTCTGAGTTTACGGATATTAACAATTTTAAAGTTCAGAGGTTTTATGAAAAATATAAATCTAAAAACTATGCTTTACCTACAAAATATGCGATAAGAGGATTTGATATTACTTATGATGCTATAATTAGATACGCAAGTGCTGAAAGTCTTGAAGAAGGATTAAAAGCGGGTAAATCTTCTAGAATATCAAGCGTGTTTAATTACGATAAAAAATTGTTTGGAAGTTTTGAAAATACAGGAGTATTTTTAATACAATATACG
>SDWL01000431.1 GCA_004195315.1 Lutibacter sp. | reverse complement strand
AGATGTGTATAAGAGACAGAAGAAGCATTTGGGGGCGAGTTTCTAGTAACAAGTAATATTTCCGATGTAAAATGGCTGATGCATAATGAAACAAAAAAAATTGGAAATTATTTATGTTATAAAGCAACAACAATATTTGTTATTGAAAATAGTAAAGGCACTTTTAATCACCCCGTTACTGCTTGGTACTCAACTCAAATTCCAATTGGTTTTGGCCCCATAGGCTATGGCGGTTTACCAGGTTTAATTGTTGAATTAACAGTTCAAAATATTAAATACTCCATGACAAAATTAATGTTAAATCCTAAAAAGGAAATTGTAATTAAAAAACCGAAAAAAGGAAAATTAGTAACGGAAGAAGAATTTAATTTAGTAGCAAAAGAAGCAATGGGTAACTTTAAAACTAGAATTTCTAATTAAAGTATTAAATGAATAAAATAATTGCTTTAAACTTATTGTTATTTTCAATGTTTGGGTTAAAAGCCCAAACTATTGTTTTAAAAGGCACTGTAAAAGATAGTTTACAAAACCCTTTAACGTATACCAATGTAATTGCAAAACCGCAGAATAGTACAATAAATTTATCTTTTGCAATTACAGATGAGCAAGGAAGGTACAAATTAACATTAACAAAAAATGAATTGTATACAATTGAAGCTAGTTTTTTAGGGTATGCAACCCAAGGTTTAGAGATTGAGGGAATTGAAAGTGAAACAAAAAATTTCATCTTAAAACAAGCATCTCAACAATTAAATGAAGTTGTAATTATTCAACAACTTCCTGTAGAAGTAAAAGAAGATACAGTAACATATCGTACAAAAGCCTTTATAACAGGGAATGAACGAAAACTGAAAGCAGTACTTAATAAATTACCTGGAGTTGAAGTAGATAAAAACGGTTTGGTAACAGTTCAAGGAAAAAAAGTGACGCATATGCTTGTGGAAGGGAAAAAGTTTTTTGGAGGTAACTCGAAACTTGCGGTTGAAAACATACCAGCTGATGCTGTTGGAGAAGTTGAGGTAATTGACAATTATAATGAAATAGCGATGTTAAAAGGTTTAATAGAAACAGATGATATGGCTATGAATATAAAGTTGAAAAAAGATAAAAAGAAATTTACTTTTGGAGATGTTGAAGTTGGAAAAGGGTCTGAAAATTATTATTTAGTACATACAGGTTTGTTTTACTACAGTCCTAAAACAACAATTAACTTTATTGGAGATATTAATACATTAGGTGATCATTTTTTTACCATGAAAGATTATCTACGTTTTGAAGGTGGAATTAATAAAGTATTGAGTACAAATGGTTCTGTATATAATACTTCAAATAGTAATTTTAGCTCTTTTCTTAATTTTGATGACGTAACTAAAAGCACTAATAAATTTGCAGCCCTAAATTTAAATACTCCAATTTCTGAAAATTCAGATATTTCAGGCTATATATTATTTTCTGATTCACAAACATCATCATTTAATGAAAGTCTAATGAAATATTTATTTATAGGTAATGCTTTTGAAGAACAATTAAGTGAGAAAAAGATTAATAATAATAAATTAGCAATTGGTAAAATAAGCATAGGACATAAACCTTCCTTAAAAAGTGAGTTGTATATGAATACTCAGGTTAAATACCTGTCTCTTATACACATCT
>SDWL01000430.1 GCA_004195315.1 Lutibacter sp. | reverse complement strand
AGATGTGTATAAGAGACAGCCATTCAGGCTCAATAATTTTTACAGTATCGCCATGTTTAAGGATTAATTGAGTTAATTCATAATTTGGGATAACCGTAATTAAAATACGAAGTTCCACATCGTTATCAATTAATATTTTCTGCGATGCATGTAAAGGTAAAGTCTTAATATAATTTCCTTGTGTTGCTGTAAAAGATAGAATTACTTCTTGTGTAGTTTTAAGTGAATAAACTAGGCCTATTGTTTTTTCAAACATTTCAATCGGATTGAGTTTATTATCAATTTTAAATGTTTCCGCTTTTACTTCTAAATCTTCAATTCTGTCTAAGCCAAAAGTCCAAAATTCTTTAAAACTCCCAATTAAGCCTACAATATACCACCTGTTTTGGTATTCTTTTAGCAAATATGGTTTGAGTGAATATTTACGGGATTTATCAGTATGAAAATTAAAATGATTGAAAGAGATTTTCCTATTGTCTTTTATCGCCTTTAATAATGGTTTTAGATTTTCAATTCCTTTTAATCCACCACCTGTATCAAAAGAAATATGTTTTAATGCGTCCTTACTTTCATTTAGGCTTTCTGTTAATAATTCAGCCGTATTTACTATCTCCAGAAATCTAAAAAATGATTCAATATTTATGCTATCCTCATAGTCGATAAAATATCCATTTTTATCTCTACTATATTTAATTTCAATACCAAATTCAAATCTGATTTGTTCAATATCTCGTTGTATTGTTCTGGCTCCAACTTCGAAACCATGATTGAATAAATAGTCTTTTATTTCTTCAAATGATGGTAGCTGCCCTCTTCTTATTTTTTCAATTTCAAGGGTATATCTCCGTATTGTTCCATGTTTAGACATAATTGGTAGTCTTTTTGGTGGGAAGGTAAAATTGAACTCTTTTGCAAATTTCGATTTGTGGGGTAACTTGTGCGAGTTGCAAATGTGTGCAATATGCATATGTTTCCATAATTGTCTCAAAGGGCAAAAGCGGGTTGGAAAAAAATATTTGTTTATGATTTTTATAAATTGTGGGGATTTTCAATTTTTTTTAGCAATTTTTGGTTTGAACACATCAATTTCATCCAAAAATAGAAAAACACTCAAGATATTAACGTGACAAATATCAACTTGTACAAACTATTAATAATCTAATTGGGTCTTAAATCATGATTTAACATGTTTTAAATATGATTTAAGGCAACCTCATCCATAAGACATGTCATCACATCTTAAAAGGAACATTCTAACAGAGCTTCAAATAACTTGATTTAGACAAGGATATTTTGATTCAACTGTAGTTTTCACAGCTATTCTTTTAAATAAAACTAGTATATTTGAGTAATAAAGTTCATTAAAATCAAATAGCATAGTTCAGTTACCCTATGAGTTACCCTAGAAAAAGGAGTAGCTGTGAACCCCTTGTTTATAGGACATACAAGACAAGGTGTCGGAGCCTTCCTGTCTATATCATTTCACTTAGGAATATTTAAAAAACTGCACCACCATACCCCACCACCATCAATTTTAAAAACAAAAAAAACCTTGAAAGCCTTACTAATAAAGACCTTCAAGGTTTTTGTTTTATTCTATTAACATGACTGCCAGTCAAGCGCTCTAGCCAGATGAGCTACATCCCCATTGCTTGCAAAATACTGATTTTATTGAATTTCTCCCATTTTAATAGGGAACAATAA
>SDWL01000429.1 GCA_004195315.1 Lutibacter sp. | reverse complement strand
AGATGTGTATAAGAGACAGGTAAAAAAAGTACTTAAAAACTGTGAAATATCCCACAAACTAATTGGAGATACACTTAAAGAAATAACAACTTTATCAACACACTTTTTAGCACCTGATGATGCTTGTAATTCTTTTAAATTTTTATATGAGAAATTACATGAGTTTGCTCACCAACTTCATAAATATATGCATTTTGAAAAAAATGTATTTACGCCTAAAGTTTTAAAATTAATAGAATAACAAATAGAGTATTTAAATAAAAAAATATATATAATGAATTCATTTATAACTACTGTTGAGAAATTGCCCAAAGGGCATCCGGTACAAGTTTATTATCAAGAAAGTGCCTTAATACAAGATATATTATTAGAATTGTATGATGTAAATCCAGTTGAGGATTTTCAGAAGTATTTCAATATATTTAATCAGCTTACCACCATTGAAAAAAGATTTTCAAGAAAAGAGAATCAGTTATTTCCCTATTTAGAAAAATATGGTTGGGAAGGTCCAAGTCAAGGAATGTGGTCGTTTCATGATAATTTACGAGATCAAATACGTTTATTAAATACGTATAATTCAGAAAAAAACACGGTAAAGATAGTTGATAATATTCCTTATTTAATTGAAGGGATTAAGCGTTTGTTGGGTATTGAAGATATTAAGTTGTTTCCAAATGCCATGGATTTATTATCAGAAGATGATTGGAAAGAATTTTATCAAGGTGATGAAGAAATTGGGTGGATGTTATTAGAAAAACCTGCTCCATATCCAACTGTAGAAGAAGTTGCTTATGTACATCCTAGCGATGATTTTTCAAAAAGAGATTTATCTTTTTCATTGGAAAACACATTTCATTATGATGAAGGTTATATGACACCTGAACAAGTTAATTTATTACTTCGTTTTTTACCAGTTGATATAACGTATGTTGATGAAAATGATAAAGTAGTATTTTATAATAGAGGAGATAATAGAGTTTTTCCTAGAAGCAAAGGAATAATTGGTCGTGAAGTACGTTTTTGCCATCCTCCAAAAAGTGTAGATATGGTGTTGCGTATTGTTGAAGAATTTAAAGCTGGAACTAAAGATGTTGCTGAGTTTTGGTTCAATTTTAAAGGAAGAATTATTCATATTCGTTATTTTGCTATTCGCGATAATAATAAGCAGTACAAAGGTGTAATTGAAATGTCACAAGATATTACAGATATTCAAAAACTTGAAGGTCAAAAACGTTTATTAGATTGGGATTAAACATAAGAAGATGCAAGCGCAACAAATAAGCACAAAAAATATATTCTATCCACCAGGAGGTATTTTACTTTGGATTATCATATTTTTAGAATTATTCACTTTTGGAATTGCTTTAATTGCAATGGTTGTATATAGCAAAGAAGAACCAACTATTTTTCATGAATCTAGATTGTTACTGAACTCCACTTTTGGAGCTATTAACACAATTTTCTTGTTAACTAGTGGGTTTTTTATGGCGAAAATGGTTGAAAGTTTTAAAAATAATGAGGTTAAGAAATCTTCAATATATTTAAAATTAGCTATGCTTGGTGGGATATTATTCTTACTATTAAAAACAGTTGAATACTTTGGTAAAATTGAAGCAGGTTACACAATAGGTTACAACACGTTTTTTTCATTTTATTGGATGTTAACCATATTTCTGTCTCTTATACACATCT
>SDWL01000428.1 GCA_004195315.1 Lutibacter sp. | reverse complement strand
AGATGTGTATAAGAGACAGGTTAAGAAACGATGTAAAAGTATCGGTTTTTCCTTAGTGGTAATTAATGTTTTTAATTGAATCAAATCTTCTTGACCAAAAGAGGTGATAAGAGGATAATTCATATATTCCATAGGGTAATCCGTAAAAAGTTTATTTTCTTTTGTAATCCACTTCTGATTTCTAACTACACTACCGTCAAGAAGAGAAATTACGGTTTTAAAATAATCATTAAGCACATATTTCATAAACTCATCATCAGTTGGATATGGAGTTAGGTAAACGCCTTCTTCTAATTTAAAATAATCTCCTCTTTCCCAAGTAGAACGGTCTTCTAATCTGCGATTAATTATAGTTGATTCTGAAGTAGTTTTAACTCCATATTTTTTAACAGCAGACTTAAAAATATTAACCCTGTCACGACCTAAATAACAATGTACATAATAAAGCCCTTTTTCGTTTTCAATAAAATCCTTTGCATACAGTAATGTTTTTTCATTTCCTGAAATCCAAGGCAACATTGCCATATTAATTACCTTAATACCATATTTTTCAGCAATTTCAATTTCGTCTTTTATTAAAGCGGGCTCTGCCGGAATAACCAACTCATGTAATAGTGATATTATACCGTTGTACCCTTGCTCTTTAAGAGATTTTATCATTTCTTCATTTGGATATGAACCAAAAACAAATTCTAATTGGTCAGAATTATTATCTTGTTTCATTTCAACATTTCTTACTGGAACTCCTTTTGAATAGCTTATCAACCACTGAGGATGAAAACTAAAAATGTAAACAGAAGTTAATAGCGTTAAAGTTAATACGCCTGGCAACACCCATTTTATCATTTTATTTGTTGATTTTTTTATAATACGATGGATAAGAAAAGCCAGTAAAAAAGCAACAATTACATATAAAACAATAATTAATTTTCCAAAGATATTTTCTTTAGAAATTTCCATGTCTGTTGAACGAGCATATTCAGCTAACCATTTTGAAGGTCCTGCTAGTAATATCCATAAACCCATTGGGAAGCCAATGCATAACCATAAGTATAAAAATAAAATAATTGATTGAATTTTGTTTTTTGTCATTATATTAATTTAAAAGAGAGATTATTTTTGGGTAAAATATGATTAGACCAATAATTATGGCAGCAAAAGCAGCTATAAGAACTCCTGTAGCGGCAAGATCTTTTGCTTTTCCTATTTTATCACGTTTTTCTAAGGAAACTTCATCGGCCAAAAATTCAATAGAAGAATTAAAAGCTTCAGCAGAAAGTACAAATCCTGAAACAATAAGAATTAAAGACCATTCTTCATTAGTAATTTGAAAGAAAAAACCAGCTGCAATGGTAATAAATAAAACAAATAGGTGAATTCGGGCATTATGTTCAAACCTAAATAGCCAAACAAAACCTTTAAACGCAAATTTAAAACTCTCAATTCGTTTTTTGATTGAGAAATGTTTTACTTTTTTATTTTCCATATTTCAATATTGGTGAAGAAAAAAATTTAGGATTAAATACTCTCAAATATAAAAAAAATAATCTAGTAATCTATTTTTAATTAATTATTAAAAATATAAAGTTCCTCTAATAATTACAGTAGATTGAACAAGTATTTGAAAGCTAAATTTTCAATTTCGTAAACCAAATTGGCTTAGTATATTATTAACACTGTCTCTTATACACATCT
>SDWL01000427.1 GCA_004195315.1 Lutibacter sp. | reverse complement strand
AGATGTGTATAAGAGACAGCAATTGTTTTTTGCAGTTATAGGCTTGGCTATCTTTATTTTTGTGGTAATTAAATGGTTAAATATTTCAACCAACCACAGTCAGAAAATAGAAGTACCTAACTTGGAAAAGATGGGTTTAGAAAAGGTTGAAAAAACATTGAAAGAATTAGATTTAAATTTAATAGTTATTGATTCTGCAAGTTATAATCCAGATTATCCAATACAATCAGTAATAGAACAAAGCCCGGAAGCGGGTGATTTTGTAAAAGAGGGTAGAAAAATTTATTTAACGTTAAATCCGTCAGATTATGCAAATGTAGAAATACCTGACTTATTAGGTAAAACTAAAAGACAAGTTAATTCTCAATTAATTGCTATCGGATTTAGAATTAGTAAAAATGTAGTTTATGTTTCAGATATAGCTAAAGATGTTGTGAGAGGTTTGAAATTTAATGGGAAAGATTTAAAAGCTGGTGATAAAATTCCTAAAAATTCTGTAATTACATTGAAATTAGGTGATGGAAATGGAAGCGGGCAGTATAAACAAATTATAGCAGAAGAAAACGAATGAATGTTGAAGAATTAGAAAAAGAAGAATTTTACGAACATTTTAAATATGTTGCACACGATGGCCAAGAACCATTGAGAGTTGATAAATTTTTAATGAATTTCATAGAAAATACAACTCGAAATAAAGTGCAGCAAGCTGCAAAGGCTGGAAATATTTTAGTGAATGAAATTGCTGTAAAATCAAATTATAAAGTAAAGCCAAAAGATGTGGTTCGTGTTGTGTTGGCACATCCGCCACACGAAAATTTATTGGTTGCAGAAGATATTCCATTAGATATTTTGTTTGAAGATGATCAAGTTATGGTTGTCAATAAATCTGCCGGAATGGTAGTGCATCCGGGTCATGGGAATTACAGTGGTACTTTAGTGAATGGTTTAATACATCATATAGAAAGTTTACCTGCAAACTCAAATGAACGACCAGGATTAGTTCATAGAATTGATAAAGATACTAGTGGATTATTAGTGGTTGCAAAAACAGAGTATGCGATGGCTAATTTATCAAAACAGTTTTTTGATAGATCTACAGAACGTTTGTATTATGCATTGGTTTGGGGAAATGTAGTGGAAGATGAAGGTACAATTGAAGGTCATATTGGGAGAAGTTTAAAAAATCGACTTCAAATGAGTGTTTTTCCTGATGGTGAATTTGGAAAACCTGCAATTACACATTACAAAGTTATTGAACGTTTTAGCTATGTTACCTTGGTGCAATGTAAGTTAGAAACGGGTAGAACACATCAAATTAGAGCACATTTTAAACATATTGGGCATACACTTTTTAATGATGAACGTTATGGAGGTAATGACATTTTAAAAGGCACAACTTTTACTAAATACAAACAGTTTGTTGACAATTGTTTTAAAGTTTTACCAAGACAAGCATTACATGCTAAAACACTTGGGTTTGAGCATCCAATCACAAAAAAAAATCTACAGTTTAGTTCGGATATTCCAGAAGATATGGTTCAGTGTATAGAAAAATGGAGGGCGTATACTGTAAATCAAAAACATTAAAATGAAACAAGCATTACAAATTTTGAAACACAAAGTAATGATTAATGATGAACAGCATCTGTTACCGATAAAAAATATAATTTAAACAGATGAAAGAATTTGATGTAGAAAATTGGAATAGAAAACCAATATAT
>SDWL01000426.1 GCA_004195315.1 Lutibacter sp. | reverse complement strand
AGATGTGTATAAGAGATAACTTCATCGCATTACCATCGTTCCAGCAGCTGGCTCATTCTATAAAAATGTGCAAGGAGAATTTGTTAATAACAGATCAATGCGAATGCAATGTAGTGAAATGAAGCAATCGGTTTCTAATTTGTTACAATGAAATTCTGATAAACTATAACATTTTATTACTTTTTAAACAAGATTCCTTCGTCGTGAAAAACTCCTCCTAAAAACGTTCTCTTTGTTATTAAGAATGTAGCAAAATGATATAAAATATAATTTATAACTTATTTTCTACTTCAGCAGCTTCCAACATTAAATAATGTAGTTCGGTATTTTTTATAAAAGGTTTTAATAAATCGCTTCCTGGACCAAACATTGCTAATTCTACATAATCAGCTGAGTGCCCCATACTAATCCATCCAACAGAATTATGTTGTTTCTGAATTTTTGCCAAAACCTCAAACGGTAAATGTCTTGCATTGTACACTCCATCTTCTGATTTGATATCAGTATAATAACTTAGAATTAATTTAGCTTCTTCATCTGTAGCTCCAAAATTATTAGCATAATCTATGCGTTCTTTAATTTGAGAAACTGTTGTTTCTTTACCAAAACCGTTTAAAATCCACTCATTGGTGTGTTTATAATTTTGAACAGTATCAAAATTATCATTTGCTTTTTTCCCATAAATAATACCTGGATTTGCATTTCCGTGATCTGTTGTAATAACAACTAAAGTTTCTTCATCTTTTTCAGCAAAATCTATAGCTACTTTTACAGCTTCATCGTGAGAAATTTGATCATAAAGTAAACCTGCAATGTCATTTCCATGAGCTGCCCAATCTACTTTTCCAGCTTCAACTTGCAGCACAAAACCTTCAGGATGATCTTTCATTCTGTCAATTGCTTTTTGTGTCATTTCTCCAAGGGTTGGTACTTTTTCTATAAGTTCCTTGTTATTATTTCTATCAATTGTATATGGAAGTCCGTCATTAGAAAAAACACCTAAAATAGGTTTATTATTATCTGCAGCAATCATTTCAGCTCTAGTTTTGACTACTTGATAACCACCATCAGTATATTTTTGATACATATCAACTTTATCTTTGCGGTAATCTGAAGAAAAATAGTTATTTCCACCACCCATCATAATATCAAACTGTTGTTCTAAATATTTTTCAGCTATTTTTTCTTGTGAATTACGGCTTTTACTATTAACGCAAAAACCTGCAGGCGTAGCGTGTGTAATTGGGACAGTAGTAACACAACCAGCCATTTTACCAGCTTTTTTAAATTTTTGCCAAATAGGTAAATGATGCTCTCCGTTTGGTCCAACATTTAGAGCTCCATTATTAATTCTAAAACCTCCACCCCAAGATGAACTTGCCGCTGCAGAATCTGTAACAATAGAATTTGCAGAAGCCATATCCATTAAAGCGCGTGTTATTTTATTTTCTTTATATAATTGAATCCAGTTACTTCCAATACCTGTTTTTCTTGAAAGATATAAGTCAGCCATATTTAATGTTCCTGTACTCATTCCGTCACTTACCACAATAATAATATTCTTTGCTTTTTTATTCTTCTTTCTAGTGTCAAAATCTATTGTGGCAGCACTAATATCAAATGGATTTAACAATGAAGTTCCAAGGGCAAATAGTGAACCGTTTCTAAAAAATTTTCTTCTATCCATAATCTGTCTCTTATACACATCT
>SDWL01000425.1 GCA_004195315.1 Lutibacter sp. | reverse complement strand
AGATGTGTATAAGAGACAGAAGTAAGATTTTTATATTTGCTGCCGTAACAAGCTATTTAAAATATAAAGCTGAGTTATTAACAACTATATGAAACTATTTATACGATTTATATTATACACTTTATTAGGTTGGAAAACTAAAGGTAGTTTTCCAAAAGATTTAAAAAAATACGTTATAATAGGCGCTCCTCATACACATTGGCTCGATTTCTTTTTAGGAATAGCCATAAAATTTGCAGAGGGTTTACCAGCTAATTATATTGGAAAAGCAGCATTATTTAACCCACCTTTTGGATTTATTTTTAGATGGTTAGGAGGAACACCAATTGACAGAAGCAAAAGCAATAACAAAGTAGATGCAATTGTTGATGTTTTTAACACTCATGAAAATTTTATTTTGGCTTTGTCTCCTGAAGGGACTAGAAAAAAAGTTTACAAATGGAAAACAGGGTTTTATTATATTGCAAAAGGAGCAAATGTACCTATTGTAATGTTTACATTTAATTTTAAAGATAAAGAAGTTAAAGTTTCTGAACCATATTATCTGACGGATGATATGCAAAATGACTTTAACTTCTTTTATTCTTTTTATGAAGGAGTAGTTGGAAAAATACCTGAGAATAGTTAATTTTTATAAAAAGGTAACTTTACAATAACAGCTTTTAAATTTTTATTTCGTACTTGAATGTAAATTTCAGAACCAAATTTTGAGTTATCTTTAGTAACATAACCCATACCTATGGCTTCTTTTAAACTTGGGCTCATTGTACCTGAAGTAACAATTCCAATAGTATCTCCGGTAGCATTAACAATAGTATAATCATGTCTAGGTATTCCTTTATCAACCATTTTAAAAGCCACTAATTTTTTAGTAATGCCTTCTTCTTTTTGTTTTTTAATTTCTTCAGAATTTACAAAATCTTTAGTAAATTTTGTAATCCATCCCAAACCAGCTTCAATAGGAGAAGTAGTGTCATTTATATCATTTCCATATAAGCAGAATCCCATTTCTAATCGTAATGTGTCACGTGCGGCTAAACCAATTGGTTTTATTCCAAAGTCAGCGCCTACATTAAAAATTGCGTTCCAAACTTGTTCTGCATCTTTATTCTTTATGTACAATTCAAACCCACCAGAACCCGTATAACCAGTAGCTGAAATTATTACGTTTTCAACTCCCGCAAAAGTGTCTATTTCAAAAGTGTAATATTTCATTTCAGTCAAATTAACTTCAGTTAAAGATTGAAGTGCTTTTGCTGCTAGAGGACCTTGAACTGCTAATAGAGAAAATTCATCAGAACTATTAATCATTTCAACACCTAAATCATTATGCTGTGAAATCCAATTCCAATCTTTTTCAATATTAGAAGCATTTACAACTAACAAATATTCTTCGCTGTTAATTCTATACACCAATAAATCATCTACAATACCGCCATCATCATTAGGCAGACAACTATATTGAACTTTACCATCAGTTAACACTGACGCATCATTTGAAGTTATTTTTTGTATTAAAGCAAATGCATTTTTGCCCTTTAGGTAAAATTCACCCATATGTGAAACATCAAAAACACCAACGCTATTTCTAACGGTTTCGTGTTCAATATTGATACCTTCATATTGTACAGGCATATTATAACCTGCAAATGGCACCATTTTAGCACCTGTCTCTTATACACATCT
>SDWL01000053.1 GCA_004195315.1 Lutibacter sp. | reverse complement strand
TAATAGTTCTCATATTGCCAAGGTTTTCCTTTTTGAAATTCATATTTAAATTGCCCACCTTTCGGAAAAAGGTACACAACTAAAACTATAGTGGCTATATATAAAAATAGCTTATATATTAATGAATGATTTACCAGTAATTTATTTATAAATTTTTTCACGAAGTTTGCATTAGCAATTCAAAAATAACAATTATTATCGTACATACTACAACAGCTCCTTCTTTTATAAAATAATTCTTATCAACAAAATCATGTTCATGTTTATGATTGAATCAATTGATAAATGAATTCTTATAAATTCGCTCATTATCTTTAAATTTCTCTATTGCTGATATTGCCAACTCTCTATCTTTCCAAGAGTCATTTACAACTATTATTACTGAAAAATCCAAGTTTTTATATACAAAACCTCTCATCTTTTTGTTTTTGAAACAAAAATAATGTCAGGACAGCCTAGCTTTCTATTAATTTCATTAATTTGACAATCACTTAGTTTAATTTACCAATTTGATAAACCTTCTTCAATTTTACAATAGAGTAATTTGTTCATATAAAAACAACTACAAATCCGTTTTGACCCATAAATTTGAGGTTTTAGAACCCGAAATTAAGTCACCATTAACAACAACATAATGTTTGTTAAAAGCTTCTTTTAAACTAATAATTAGTAGTTTATTGATACACTATTCAAATTATTAAACTTAAGGTTTAAGAAAGTAATATTTATTACATATAATAATCTCTTTTTTAATACCTCAAAAATTGCATAAATTTACTTAAATTCGCATTAGATTTATATTAATAATTATATATGAAAGAAGTTGTAATTGTATCTGTTGCTAGAACTCCTATTGGAAGTTTTTTAGGTAGTTTGTCTAATATTTCTGCGCCTAAACTAGGTGCTATCGCTATAAAAGGAGCTTTAAATAGAATAAAATTAGACCCAAATTTAATTGATGAAGTTTTTATGGGAAATGTTGTTTCTGCTGGTTTAGGGCAAGCTCCAGCTCGTCAGGCGGCAATTTTCGCAGGAATCCCTAACACGGTTCCTTGTACAACAATAAATAAAGTTTGCGCCTCTGGGATGAAAGCAATTATGTTTGCTGCTCAAGCAATTAAAGCAGGTGATGCTGAAATTATTGTAGCAGGCGGAATGGAAAATATGAGTAGTATTCCTCATTACATTTCAGGAAGAATACCTACAAAACTTGGAAATATTAATGTAGCTGATGGACTTTTAGTAGATGGTTTAACAGATGTATATGACCAAAAACATATGGGAACTTGCGGTGATTTATGTGCTACAGAATATAATTTCACTAGAGAGGATCAAGATAATTTTGCCATAGAATCTTATAAAAAATCTTCGAATGCATGGTCAAATGGAAATTTCTCAAATGAAGTGGTTCCTGTTGAAATTCCTCAAAGAAAAGGTGATTCTATCATTTTTTCAGAAGATGAAGAGTATAAAAATGTAATAATGGATAAAATTCCAACTTTACGACCTGTTTTTAGTAAAGAAGGTACTGTAACTGCTGCCAATGCATCTACTTTAAATGATGGCGCAGCTGCTTTAGTTTTAATGAGTGCAGACAAAGCCAAAGAATTAAATTTAAAACCAATTGCAAAAATAATTAGCTATGCAGACGCTGCTCATGAACCAAAATGGTTTACTACTGCTCCAGCAAAAGCTTTACCCAAAGCATTAGTTAAAGCTGGTATTTCACAAGATCAAGTAGATTATTTTGAGTTTAACGAAGCATTTTCGGTAGTTGGTTTAGCAAATATTAAAATTTTAGGACTAGACCCTTCTAAAGTAAATGTAAATGGTGGAGCTGTTTCATTAGGACATCCATTAGGTATGTCTGGCGCAAGAATTGTAATAGCACTTACTTCAATTTTGGAGCAAAAAAATGCAAAAATAGGTGCAGCTGCAATTTGTAATGGCGGTGGAGGTGCAAGTGCAATTATAATTGAAAGAATGTAATATATTTATGCACTACGGAATATGTAATTTAAGTATCGTTCCTCTTAGAATTGAACCAAATGATACTAGCGAAATGGTTTCGCAGTTATTATTTGGTGAACATTTTAAAATATTAGAAATACATAAAAAATGGAGCAAAATTAGATGTTCTTTTGATAATTATGAAGGATGGGTTGATAATAAACAAATTGAAGAAATTACCGAAGAAACTTTTAAAAATATTGAAAATTCAAAGGCAGTTCTTGCTTCTGAATTAATTGATTTTGCTTCTGATAAAAATGAAAATTACACAACAGTGGTATTAGGTTCTTCTTTGCCTTTTTACATCAGTCAAAAATTATTTATTAATGTAACCAATTTTAAATATGAAGGTGCCATTATTTCAGAAATGTTACCTAAAGAATCTATAGTTAAAATTGCATTTAAATACTTAAATTCTCCATATTTATGGGGAGGAAAAACACCATTTGGCATTGATTGTTCTGGATTCACTCAAATGGTTTATAAACTTTGTGGGTATAAATTATTACGTGATGCAACACAACAGGCAACACAAGGTGAAGTGTTAAGCTTTATTGAAGAAAGTGAACCTGGTGATTTAGCTTTTTTTGATAATGAAGAAGGTACCATTACGCACGTTGGTATTATAATGAAGGATAATTATATCATTCATGCCCATGGAAAAATTAGAATTGACAGAATTGATCATAGTGGTATTTTTAATATAGACACACGTAGACATACTCATAAGTTAAGAGTTATTAAAAAGATTATATAAAAAAAGCTCACAAAAGTGAGCTTTTTTTATATAAGAATATTTTGAAATTATCCTTTTAATTGCTCATAAACTGATCTAATTTCATCTAGTTTTTCAGTCATTTCTAAATTTTCATATAAACCCATTAATGTTTGAATAATACTAATATTATCATCAGCTAATTCATAGGCTTTTTCGTAATATGGAATTGCTTCTCTATATATTTCAAATTGTTCAGCTTGTAATCTGTCATATTTATTAAAATCCGATAAACTTTTATTCATTTCTTCAATAATAGCATTTGCTTTTTCAATAATTGCAGCACCAATATTGTTATAAGCATCACCATAATCAGGTTTTAATTCAATCGCTTTTTCAAAATATTTAATAGCTTCATCAATATTTTTTTGATCCATATTCATTACACCTACATTATAGTATAAAGTTGGTTCAGTTGGCTTCATAGTAATAGCCTCTTCTAATTTTTCTTTAAATTTATCATTATCGCCTAATTTATAATAAATATTAGCTTCATCAATTAATAAAGAATAACTTTCAGGAAATTCAGCTCTTCCTTCAGTAATAATTTCTAATGCTTTTGAATTATCTTCTAAAGCTGAATAATTTTGTGATAAATTCTTAAAAATAAACTCCCTACGTGAATCTTTAGCTTCTTCTCTTGGATTTTCAGCAAGTCCTAATTTCACTTGTAAATCCATTGCTTTTTTATCATTAAAAGTAATTTCTTTACCGTCTTCTTTATTGGTAGCAACATAAATTGTAGTAATTCCAGTATAATTCAACTCCAATAATTTTATATATAAATTTTTAGAAGTTTCATAATCTTTACCAAAATAGTATACCAAAGCTGCGTTATCTAAAAAAGAAGTATCTCTTGGACTAAGAGCAAAAACTTGATTGAATTTTTTAGCTGCATTTAGATAATCGACTGATTCTTTAGTTTCTAAAGCTATGCTATAATCACTTGAAGCTGATTCTGCAACTTTACTAATTAGCTTATTTAATAATTCACCAAATTCATTTGTGTACTTTTGCTTATTTGTTTCTTTTTCATAATCAATTAATTGATTAAATGCTTCTCCTACTTTTAATATGTCTGCATTTTCAGAACCATTTTGATACAATGCTTTTCCTTTTAGGTAGTAAAATTTTGCAGTTGTTTTTTGATCTGCATTGGCAATTAATCCCTCTACTTGATTAAGAACTGTCATTGCAGTAGCAAAATCATTTACTTTTACTGCTTTTTCAGCAGTTTTAAGTTCCGTTTTTTGTCCAAATACTGTCATACTTATAAATAATGCTGACAGAATTAATACTTGTTTTCTCATTTTAATTGGTTTATTCTTGATTTGTATTCTCTTCATTATTGTTCTCTTCATTACTATTTTCAATTTCCGTGCCATTTTCTTCTTCATCTATTACTTCTTCTTCATGCAATACTTTTGCAACTGCTGCAATAGAGTCATTATCTTTAATATTTATTAATTTTACACCTTGTGTAGCACGTCCCATTACACGTAAATCTGCTACTGCCAGTCTAATTGTAATTCCTGATTTATTAATAATCATTAAATCATCTTCATCAGAAACATCTTTAATAGCTACTAAACCACCTGTTTTCTCTGTAACATTTATAGTTTTAACACCTTTCCCTCCTCGGTTAGTAATTCTATAATCTTCTAAACTGGATCTTTTTCCATATCCTTTTTCAGAAACAACTAAAACATCACTTTCTATATCATTAACGGCAATCATACCTATAACTTCATCATTTTTATGATTTAAAGTAATCCCTCTAACTCCAGAAGCATTTCTACCCATTGGACGTGTTTTACTTTCTTCAAAACGAATTGATTTACCAGATTTTAAACCAATCATAATTTGACTATCGCCTGTTGTTAATTTAGCTTCTAAAAGCTCATCGTCATCTTTAATGGTAATTGCATTTATACCATTAGTTCTTGGACGAGAATATTGCTCTAAAGAAGTCTTTTTAACCTGACCTTTTTTAGTTGCCATAATAATATAATGACTATTTACATATTCTTCGTTTTTCAAATCTTCGGTTACTAAAAATGCTTTAACAACATCATCTTGCTCAATATTAACCAAATTTTGCATAGCTCTACCTTTTGAAGTTTTACCTCCTTCAGGTATTTCATAAACTCGCATCCAAAATACTTTTCCTTTTTGAGTAAAGAATAGCATATATTGATGGTTGGTACCTATGAATAAATGTTCTAAGAAATCTTCATTTCTTGTAGCAACTCCTTTTTGACCTCTACCTCCTCTATTTTGAACCTTATATTCATCTAAATTAGTACGTTTTACATAACCTGCATGTGAAATAGTTACTACTACTTGAGAATTAGGAATCATATCTTCAATAGATAAATCTCCACCCGCATATTCAATTACTGACCTACGATCATCTCCATATTTATCTCTTACATCCGTTAATTCTCCTTTAATTATGTCATAACGTCTATCAATATTTGCTAAAATATCTTTTAAGTCGATAATTAATTTCATAATCTCTTCATATTCAGCCCTTAGCTTATCTTGCTCTAAACCAGTTAATTGGCGTAAACGCATTTCAACTATTGCTTTTGCTTGAATTTCAGATAATTCAAAACGAGTAATTAAATTTTCTCTCGCTTCATCTGCATTTGAAGATGCTCTAATTATTTTAATTACTTCATCAATATTATCACTTGCTATAATTAATCCTTCTAAAATATGAGCTCTGGCTTCTGCTTTTTTTAGTTCAAATTCTGTTCTTCTAACAACAACTTCGTGTCTGTGCTCTACAAAATAATGAATTAATTCTTTTAAATTTAATTGTTGTGGACGTCCATTAACAAGTGCAATATTATTAACACTAAATGAAGTTTGTAAACCTGTGTATTTATATAATTTATTTAAAACAATGTTAGGTATCGCATCACGTTTTAGAATATAAACTATACGCATCCCATTTCTATCCGATTCATCACGAATATTAGAAATACCTTCTAATTTCTTTTCATTTACTAAGTCAGCAGTTTTCTTAATCATTTCTGCCTTATTCACCTGATAAGGAATTTCAGTAACAATAATACATTCTCTACCTTGAACTTCTTCAATTGTAGCTTTAGCACGCATTACAATTCTTCCTCTACCAGTTTCAAAAGCTTCTTTTACACCTTCATAACCATAAATAATACCGCCTGTTGGGAAATCAGGAGCTTTAATATGTTGCATTAATTCAGAAATTTCAATATCTCTGTTTTCAATATATGCTAACGTACCATTTATAACTTCAGTTAAATTATGAGGCGCCATATTAGTAGCCATTCCTACTGCAATACCAGAAGCTCCGTTTACTAATAAATTAGGAATACGAGTTGGTAAAACCGTTGGTTCATTTAATGTGTCATCAAAGTTTAACTTATGGTCTACAGTATCTTTATCAATATCAGCAAGCATATCTTCCGATATTTTTTGCATTCGAACCTCAGTATAACGCATTGCTGCTGGGCTATCACCATCAACAGAACCAAAGTTACCTTGACCATCAACCATCATATAACGTACACTCCAATTTTGAGCCATACGTACCATTGAGTCATAAACTGATGTATCTCCATGTGGGTGATACTTACCAAGTACTTCCCCAACAATTCTTGCTGATTTTTTATAAGATCCTGTTGCTTTTACTCCTAACTCATGCATACCAAATAAAACTCTTCTGTGTACAGGTTTTAAACCATCACGCACATCGGGTAAAGCTCTTGAAACAATAACTGACATTGAATAATCAATGTAAGCAGATTTCATTTCATCTTCAATGTTAATAGGTATCAATTTTTCTCCGTCTGCCATATGTTTTTTAATTTGTTTTAGTGTAATATTTTAACAAAGCAATATACAATTTTTCACTTTTTTACAAGTTATTTAACCCGTTGTTTTTTTAATATTTATCAACATTAAAATACTAAAACAAAACATTGTAACGTTCTGATTATCAATCGTATTCAACCCCTAAATATGATTATATATTTAAGTTTAACAAAAGAGGTTTTGTTTTTGTGCAAAAAAAAGAAAAAAATCAGTTAATTTTACATTATAAACATAAAATTATGGACGATAATTTCTCACCAAAAGTTAAAGATGTAATTGCATACAGTAAAGAAGAAGCCTTGCGTTTGGGTCATGATTTTATTGGCACTGAACATTTAATATTAGGACTTTTAAGAAAAGGAACTGGAAAAGCAATTGAGATTCTAAATTCGCTGGATACTAATCTTGATCATTTAAGAAGAAAAATTGAGGTACTAAGTCCTGCGAATCCTTCAACTGATTTTGCAAATGAAAAGAAAAGTTTGCATCTAACAAGACAAGCCGAAAAAGCATTAAAAACTACTTTCTTAGAAGCTAAGCTTTATCAAAGTGAATCTGTAAATACAGCACACTTATTGTTATGCATTTTACGCAATGAAAATGATCCCACTACTAAACTATTTCACAATTTTGGCGTAAATTATGACGATATAAAAACAGTATTTAAGCAAACTTATTTGAACGAAGAAATAAATTTACCAAAAGCAGAAAATCCTTCTGATGATGATTTTGACACGCCAAAATCTAATCCCTTTGAACAAAGCCAAAGTTCAAAACCTACTGAAACCAAGTCTAAAACACCCGTTTTAGATAATTTTGGGCGTGATTTAACCCGCTTAGCAGAAGAAGATAAGTTAGACCCTGTAGTTGGGAGAAAAAAGGAAATAGAACGCGTTTCTCAAATTTTAAGTCGAAGAAAAAAGAACAATCCAATGTTAATTGGCGAGCCTGGAGTTGGTAAATCTGCCATTGCTGAAGGTCTAGCTTTACGCATAATACAACGTAAAGTTTCTCGAATATTATTTAACAAACGAATAGTTTCGTTAGATTTAGCAAGTTTAGTTGCTGGCACAAAATATCGTGGTCAGTTTGAAGAGCGAATGAAAGCCTTGATGAATGAATTGGAAAAAAATGACGATATCATTTTGTTTATCGATGAAATTCATACCATTGTTGGTGCCGGTGGTGCAACTGGATCTTTAGATGCCTCAAATATGTTAAAACCAGCCTTAGCAAGAGGTGAAATTCAATGTATTGGCGCTACAACTTTAGATGAATACCGCACAAATATTGAAAAAGATGGCGCTTTAGAACGTCGATTCCAAAAGATTATTGTAGAACCTACATCTGTTGATGAAACTATTCAAATTTTACAAAATATAAAAGATAAATACGAAGATCATCACAATGTTTCTTATACAGATGAAGCAATTGTAGCCTGTGTAAAATTAACGAATAGATATATGACTGATCGTTTTTTACCAGACAAAGCTATTGATGCTTTAGATGAATCTGGTTCTCGTATACATATTACAAATATTGTAGTACCTAAAGAAGTGTTAAGCTTAGAAGCTCAGTTAGAAAAAATAAAAGAAGATAAATCTGCTGCTGTAAACGGACAAAAATACGAAGAAGCCGCTCGTTTACGTGATGATGAAAAACGTATTGAAGGATTATTACTAACAGAACAACTAAGATGGGAAGAATCTTCAAAATTAAATCGTGAAATTGTTACTGAAGATAATGTAGCTGAAGTTGTTTCAATGATGACCGGTATTCCAGTAAATAGAGTTGCAGAAGCTGAAAGTCATAGATTAAAAGATTTACCAAATTTAATTAAAGGAAAAGTTATTGGCCAAGACGAAGCAGTTTCTAAGGTTGTTAAAGCTATTCAGAGAAATAGAGTTGGACTTAAAGACCCGAACAAACCAATTGGTTCATTTATATTTTTAGGACAAACTGGAGTTGGTAAAACACAACTTGCTAAAGTTTTAGCTACCACATTATTTGATAATGAAGATGCGCTTGTTAGAATTGACATGAGTGAATACATGGAAAAATTTGCGATTTCTCGATTAATTGGAGCTCCTCCAGGATATGTTGGATATGAAGAAGGCGGGCAATTAACAGAGAAAATTAGACGCAAACCTTATGCAGTTGTACTTTTAGATGAAATTGAAAAAGCGCATCCTGATGTGTTTAATATGTTACTTCAAATATTAGATGACGGTCATATAACTGATAGCCTTGGCAGAAGAATTGACTTTAGAAATACCATTATTATAATGACATCAAACATTGGTTCTCGTCAGTTAAAAGATTTTGGAACTGGTGTTGGTTTTGGAACTTCATCAAAAGTTGCACAATCTGATTCAAATGCAAAAAGTGTTATTGAGAACGCTTTAAAAAAATCATTTGCACCCGAATTTTTAAATAGAATTGATGATGTTGTTGTATTTAACGTTCTGGAACGAGAAGATATTCATTCAATTATTGATATTGAATTAAGCAAGCTAATTTTACGTATTGAAGATTTAGGTTATCACCTTAGTTTATCAGATAAAGCTAAAGATTATATTGTAGATAAAGGTTTTGACAAACAATATGGTGCAAGACCATTGAAGCGTGCAATTCAAAAGTATATTGAAGATACTTTGGCTGAAGAGATCGTAAATTCAAAACTAAATGAGGGTGATACAATTTTTATGGATTTAGATGAAAAAACAAACGAATTAACAATAATAATAAAAAAAGATAAAAAAAAGACCGAGTAATTCGAGGCTACTGAAAAAGTCGAATAAGACATAAACAGTAAAAAAAGGAGTATAAATCGAAGATTTTACTCTTTTTTTTTGTATCTTAAAAGAGTAAAAATATTCTTTTATAGATGCTACTTCAACAACAACAAATTAAATTTAGTGAATACAGTTCCTTGTATGATTTA
>SDWL01000424.1 GCA_004195315.1 Lutibacter sp. | reverse complement strand
GTTATCTAGATTGCCTTTTTTTGAAATAATCTGATTTGAAAAATTAGGATCAATAAATCATGATAGTTTATAATTACTGCCAAGGTTTTTATTTTAGAGTAAGTTTAATGTTGTTTTTAGTATAGCATTGATTTTTGTCTCCTTTAATAAAAAAGAGAATAGTTATTCTAAAAGTTAAAATCAAGGAGATTAAAAAATTTAAGCTACTTTTTCTAAAATTTGTTGTTGTATCCTTCTGCCTATTTCAAAACAATTGGCAGTTTGTATTCCGAAGAATATCCAAAGTGATTTGTAACAAAAAGTTGTGTAATTTTTTAAGGACTATGCTACATTTTTAATTTGATTAAATTCTTGTTCAACTTCAAAAGGAGTTATATATGCTAAATAAGAATGTAATCGTTTTGTTATACCATATCTCTATATACTCAAAGATGCGGGTATTAATTGTATAGCTTCTACATTGTTGTGAGTTTGCAATATAAAACGAAAAAAAGGAATGTCTCCTAAAGCGCTGCTCATTGGATTTAAATTGCATTTAATTATTAATGACCCAGTGGAATTACTCTCTTTTTACCTTACCTAGGTAATGTAGATGATAGAAATATTGATTTGATGACCGCAAGTATTTGGTAAGCTATTTAGCTATATAGGCTATATCACTAGGCATTATCAAAACTATTTTTTCAAGCTAGTTTACAGCTTATTACCAAAGTAAGAAAGAATATGAAAAACAAAACTTTTCTGATACAAATATTATTTTGCTTCGTAAAAGAATGTTAGCTAATATCTAAACGTTGAACTAAAGAATATTTACAAGGTAGAACATGCTAGGCATAGATCTGTAAAAAGATTCCTAGTAAATCTTTTGCTGGCTTAACCGTTTATTATTTCCTTCCTAAAAGCCTTTGTTAAATATAAACCCTATTGAATTCAATCAATTAACTTTATGGACAGCTTAAACATTATTCACATTAATAATACGTATTTCTTCAATCTTATTTCAAATTCAAGAACTTCATAAAATCTGAATATTTACGTTGTGAAATGGTTAATAAATCACCTGTTTCCATCTCACAATATGAACAACCAGCATCTTTATGAATTTTATAGAGGTAATCCAAATTCACATAATATCTTGCATGTATTCTATAGAAATTACCCTGAATTAATTTCTCATATTTACCTAAGTTCTTTGATGACATTAAACGTTTTCCTCCTTTTAAAAAAAAATGGGTATAGCGACTGTCAGAAGATAAATAAATAATATTCTTTATTTTAATTAATTCTATATCCTTAATTGTTGGTACAGCAACAATTTGAGGCAAATCAGAATACAAAGTATTACGGAGACTTTCTAATTGACCATCTTTTGTGTATAACTGATTTTCAATTTCTTTAACGGCTTTATTTACGGCTAAAATAAAATCTGATTTCTCAATTGGTTTAACTATATACCCAATTGTATTATAGTTAAACGCTTTTATAGCAAATTCATCAAAGGATGTTACAAATATAACTTTAGCATCTAGTTGAGTAACCTCCTCCAGCACATCAAATCCTGTATTATTATCATCCAAATTTATATCCATAAAGATGAGATTTGGATTTACTTGATTTATTAATTCAACAGCTTCATCTTTTGTATTGGAACTACCAAGAATATTAACTGATAAACAATTTGCTTCTATTAAACGTGTTATTAGCTTAATATTAACCTCATCATCATCAATGATTACAGCTCTTGTCATTATTTATCTATTTTAATTAATTAAGTATATTTATTTCAGTTTAATT
>SDWL01000423.1 GCA_004195315.1 Lutibacter sp. | reverse complement strand
AGATGTGTATAAGAGACAGAGCTATTGGAGCTTTGCTTATATTAGTCAAATAATTTATTTAAATGGAAGAGCATTTTTTTCAGTGTCCTTATTGTTGGGAAGATATTTCAATGTTGTTAGATTCTTCAGTTAATCATCAAATTTATATTGAAGATTGTGAAGTTTGCTGTAATCCAATACAAATTGAACCAATATTTAAAAATCAAATACTTATAAATTTAATTATTCAAAGTATTGAACAATAGCAAAATAATAAAATAGGAGTATAGTGCTTATTTTAATAATCTTCTATTTCATAACTTCTTGAATTTCCTCTTTTGCATATACTTTTAAATAAATTAACACTAGAAGCGCCAACGAACTGCAAACTAAAAAACCATAAAATAAAGGTAAGGCAGTATCAGAAACAAATCTACCTATCAAAATACTAAGAGGAACAGCCATCATGGTGGAAAGAAAACCTGTAATTGCAGCACCAATTCCTGCAATATGACCAACAGGTTCCATAGCCAAAGCTCTTAAATTCCCAAATAAAAATCCGATAGCGAAAAACTGTAATCCGAAGAAAGCCAATAAAATTCCAATATCTGGGTTTACTGTACCATGAAATAAAATAATATAAAGCAAGGAAACACTAAAAAAGCCGATGAGAGAAACGGTTACCATTTTTTCCATTCCATATTTTATAACTAATGTTCCATTTAAAAAAGTAGCAGAACCTATGGCAATTGCCAAAGCAGCAAATATATAAGGAAATTGTTCTTTTAAATCATATTGAATTTGAAATATTTGTTGGGCTGTACTTAAATATACCATAAATGAACCAGTTATAAAACCCGCAATAATAGTAAAACCGATGGTTCTTTTAGCTTTAAAAATTTCTTTCAACCCATTCATAAAAATATGGCTAGTAAATTTTACACGGTATTCTTTTGGTAAGGTTTCTGGTTGTCTTTTCCAAAACCAAAAAGATACTAAAATACTGAATATTAGTTGAATATAAAATATAGCTTGCCAATTATAATGATCTAAAACTAATTTTCCCAAAGCAGGAGCAATGATAGGAACAAAGATAAAGACTACAGTAATAAACGACATTACGCGCGCCATATAATCGCCATTATAAGAATCTCTTACCATTGCTATACTAATAGTTCTTGGTGCTGAAAGTCCAATTCCTTGTAAAATTCTTCCAAAAATCATCATTTCTAAGCTTTCTGAAAATACACAAATTAGACTGGCAATAATAAACAAACCAAAGCCCATAAATACAATTGGTTTTCTTCCTAAACTATCTGAAATTGGGCCAAAAAATAAGGGTCCTAATCCAAGTCCAAGAAATATCATAGTAATTAATAATTGATTATCAACTATGTTTGTTGTACCAATAGAAAATCCAATATATTCTAGAGCAGGCAATAAAGCATCTATTGCAAGTGCAACTATTGACATTAATGACGCCATTAATGCTATAAATTCAAATTGAGAAGGATTCTTTTTTTGCATTGTGCAAATGTACAGTAATAGTATTTGTAGTAAAACGTTTTTCAATTTATTATAAAAAGTGATCACTCAATAAGAATTTGTAATTTACACTCCTTAAATAACACTATTATGAACATTAAAACCCTAAAGGTAAATATTGAAGGAACTGATATTTATATTTTAGATCAAATTTTAAAAGATCGTTATCAGCAAGGAGCAAAAATTTTAGATGCTGGTTGTGGAAATGGA